>JBJEBO010000419.1:0-1693 GCA_051870155.1 Candidatus Cryptobacteroides sp. | reverse complement strand
TGCGAAACTTGAGTTATAGAAAATAAATAATAGGAATATGAAACGATATATGATGATTGCGGCGGCGTTGTTTTTAGTTGCCGCCTGCGCGGAAAAACCGCAGACAAATACCGGAAAGGACGATGAAAAAGTGGACACCGAATTTGTCTTTGCCAAGGGTGCCGACATCAGTTGGGTGACCGAAATGGAGGCTAACGGAGTGAAGTTCTACAATGCTGCAGGTCAGGAAAAGGAATGTACGGCATTGATGAAAGAGCTGGGAATGAATGCAATACGTCTCAGAGTGTGGGTGAATCCAGCCGATGGATGGAGCGGATGTGATGACGTCGTGGCAAAGGCTTTGAGGGCAAAGCAGAATGGAATGAGACTTATGATAGATTTCCATTATAGCGACAATTGGGCTGATCCATCAAAGCAGAATGTTCCTGCTGCTTGGGCTTCATACGACCCGGCTCAGATGGCTACAGCCGTATATGAGCACACAGAGCAGGTGCTTACTGCCCTCAAAAATGCCGGGGTTTCAGTGGAATGGATACAGACGGGAAATGAAACTACTGACGGAATGCTTTGGCCTTCAGGAAAATGCAGCACGAATCCGAAGAATTTTGCAAACTATGTAAAAGCCGGTTATGAGGCTGCAAAGAAGGTATATCCGGATTCAAAGGTCTTTGTGCACGTAGATAGGGGGCAGGAACTCGGTCATATAGAATGGCTTGTGTCACAGCTCCTTACTTATGGCGGCAAATTCGATATGATAGGCGTATCACTCTATCCTTGCTATTGGAACGATTCCAAGGGTGACTTTGATACCGAATGGCAGAGCGCTGTCAAGTCCTGCCTTGACAATCTTAAGACCCTTAACGCCAAATATTCTTGCAATACGATAATCTGTGAGGTGGGAATGCCATATAAATATCCTGCAGTGGCAAAGGAAATGCTTTCTACCCTTATTTCCGGGGCAAAGAATGCCGGAACAATAGAGGGCGTGTTCTATTGGGAGCCGGAGTCTTCTCCTGAAACCAACGGAGGCTATTCTCTCGGAGCATTCCAGAACGGTCGTCCTACAGAGGCTCTCGATGCTTTTAAGTATTAAACATATCGCACGACTCTCGAAAACCCAATGAATTATCATTTGCGAAATTTTAGTTAGATAATGGAAGATTGGAAAGAACGCACCCGGCTTCTTGTCGGGGATGAGATGACGGAACATTTCGCCTCCTCGTATGTCGCCGTGGTCGGTGTAGGCGGAGTGGGGGGCTATGCGGCCGAGATGCTGGTGCGTGCAGGTGTGGGGCATCTTATAATACTTGACAGCGATACCGTGTCCGTCACCAACAAAAACAGGCAGATAATAGCATTGGACTCCACGGTCGGAAGGCCAAAATGTGAAGTGATGTCAGAAAGGCTGATGGACATAAATCCAGATTTGGATCTTACCGTTATAGATATCTATCTTGAAGCCGACAAGGTGGGTGATGTTCTTGGAGCCTATAAGATCGATTTTCTTGTGGATGCCATCGACACCCTCGCTCCGAAGCTCTCACTTATAAAATATTGTGTGGACAACAAGATTCCCCACGTTTCTTCAATGGGGGCCGGAGCAAAATATGATGTAACAAAGGTGAGGGTAGCCGACATTTCCAAATCCTACAACTGCCCGTTGGCTTATATCGTGCGCAAGAGGCTCAGACAT
>JBJEBO010000418.1:0-7943 GCA_051870155.1 Candidatus Cryptobacteroides sp. | reverse complement strand
TCATAAACTGAATGGTTCGGTGGATATATATCCCGCCCTTAATCCTTTGGGCATCGATACGATGCAGAGGGGAGTTCCGGCGTTCGACCTTGATATGAATCGCATCTTTCCAGGGGACAGCCGAGGTTCAATGATTGAAAAAGTCGCGCATGACATATATACTGACATTTCGGGGGCAGATTTGGTGATTGATATCCACGCCTCGAACATCTTCCTTCGCGAAATCCCACAAGTCAGAATCAACGAAATGTCGGCTGACTCTTTGGTGCCTTATGCTAAAATGTTGGGCATAGAATTCATCTGGATTCATCAGGCTGCGACTGTGCTTGAATCCACACTTGCTCACTCACTCAACTCTATGGGGACTCCTTGTCTGGTGGTTGAGATGGGTGTGGGCGGGCGCATCAGCCACTCTATGTGCGGCAAATTGCTGGCGGGCATTCAAAACTTGATGTATGAAACCGGAATGTGGAGTGAAGCCCCTGATTCAAGTTTACTCAGGGAAAGCATTGTATGCCAGGGTGCGGACTCCGTGGAGTTTCTCAATGCTCCAAGCAGCGGAGTTTTTATCACAGAAGTCCACAATGATATGTATGTCCACAAAGGACAAAGCATTGGACAAATAATCCAACCTCTCACAGGACAGGTCCTGAACGAAATCATCAGTCCCTGCGACGGACTTCTCTTCACCATCCGTGCCTATCCGATTGTCTATGAAGGCAGTCTCGTGGGCCGGATCTATAAAGTGTAATACAGTATGAAAGTTCAAACCATATTCCGCATCAAGTCTCCATATCGCGATGATTTCCGCATAAAGGCCTACACTTTCGGAGAGGGAGAAAAAGCGCTTTGCATCGTAGGCAGTATGCGAGGTGATGAGATTCAGCAGCAATATGTTGCATCTTGTATGGTACAGATTCTTAAGAAGATCGAGGAGCAGAATATGATAGCCGAAGGAGTCTGCATCAGTGTAATTCCGTGTGCCAACCCATCGAGCATAAACATCGAGAAACGCTTCTGGGCACTCGATGGCACGGACATCAATCGGATGTTCCCAGGCTATGATGAAGGGGAAACCACTCAGCGCATTGCTGCCGGCATATTCGATTTCGTCAAGGATTTCCGTTCGGGTATCCAGCTGGCATCATATTATCTTCCCGGAAATTTCCTGCCGCATGTCCGTCTGCTTCACACGAAATACGAGAATGTGGATGATGCTCATCTTTTTGGCTTACCATATATCGTTGTAAGTGACCCGAAACCGATTGACACTGTTTTGCTCAACTATAATTGGCAAATATGGGACACACAGGCCTATTCGCTCTATGCAGGTACGACAGATGTCATAGACCGGGATATGGCTCAGGTGACATTGCGTGCCATCGGACAATATATCAACGAGAAAGGCTATGCTTCACTGCCTGTTTCGGGCAGGGAAACTGAACATCCTGTTGTGTTGAATCAATCGGATTTAATTGATATAAAGGCACCTCGTGCAGGGATTCTTATGATGAATTGTTCTGCCGGGCAGAAAGTGAAACAAGGCGACACATTGGCTCAAATTATGCACCCGTGTGAGGGCAATGTCCTGTGCGACATCACTTCTCCTGCCGATGCCACCGTATTCTTTCTCCGCAACAAATCAATCTGTTTTCAGAACACCCTCCTCTTCCGCCTTGTGTGATGAATGTGTTATTTTGCAGATGCCATTTTTCCAACCTTTCGGATGGTTTTTTCGTTATAACAATGTAACCGCCCTGGGGAAAGGGCATTGTTAAACATAAAACTATTTATATGACTATGGTTTACAAAATTATTGCGGAGTTTTTTCATGTGCTGACACCCATCTGTATCTGTGTTGTATTGCCAGTGCTGATTGTATGGCTTACCGGCAAGGTGAAACAGAATGAAACAAATAGAAGGGCTGAAATAATGCTTAAGGCACTGGATAAAGGGGTCAAAATAGACACGGACTTCTTCAGAATCAAAAGTGAAGGCAAGAGCATCAAAGAGAGATTGCTGAGTCGCTTGACCGGAGCCTGTATGTCAAGCTTGATTGGTTTGGTATTCATCGCTTTTGGTATCTTTTTGTCCATTAAATTTGATTGGCAATCTGTGAGTGAGGGTGTTATATTAAGCAATTTACTTGCCTATCTGATTGGCGGAATCCTCATTGCTGTGGGCATTTCGCTCTTCATTGCTTTCGCCTCCGGTAGGAATCTCCTTGAAAAGGAGATTGAGGCGGAAGAGAAACAACTCACTGAAAATAAATAATGACCCGGGAGCGGTTTATTGCAGAAGTGAGAGATTGTCAGGGGCGGCTGAGGCGGTTCCTGACATCGCTGTGCGGGGATGCAACTTTGGCTGATGACATTGCACAGGAGGCTTTGGTGCGGGCCTATGTGATGTCTGACTGTTTCAAAGGCAACTTCAAGGCCTGGCTCTTTAGAATTGCTTATAACTGCTTCATAGACAACCTCAGAAGGGTGTCACCACCTCTTGTGGATTTGAATGCTCCGGAGGCTTTGCACATCACCAGTGGAGATGAATCAGATTCCTCTTTTAAGCACGAGCAGTTGCAGAAAGCGCTCTCTCTAATCCCGGAAAAAGAAAGAACCGCCATAGTATTGCATTATTTCGAGGATATGCCAATCAAGGAAATCGCCATCATTATGGACTGTCCTCAAGGGACTGTGAAATATTATCTTTCCATAGGTCGTACGCACCTTAAAGAATACATTCGCTTATGATGGACATTGAACAATATCTTAGGGAAAATAAACCTGAAATGCCGGAAGAAGGGCAGTTCCTCATTGAAACCAATATGAGGCTGAATAATGTGGAAGGTATAAAGAAATGCGTTGATGATGATCGTCATCGTGGCAGGACATATTTGAGAGTTGCCTTAGTAACAGGTTTCGTTCTCGGCTGCATCGCTACCCTGCTTGTCATATTTTATCCCATTCCATCCATTGAGGCGGATATGTCTCTTTTCTCTAAAATAGTGGATTACTTTCAGAAATGGAAAAATGTTTTCATTGTCCTGATAGCCGGATGCTCCATCCTTCTGGGTGTACTCTCTGTGACCAGGACGAAAGCAAATTGAATATTCCCCAAAAAATTGATTATTTCCATTGATTAGTAAAACATTTTCTATATCTTTGAAACTGAAATTGCGGAAAGGTATGTTTAATTGGTGCAATAATAGCTATAACAATAATCAGAATCTGAATAATGAGGTCCTGAACATTGTCCGTGCTATACCAGCCTTTGCGCGAGATAAAGAATAGAAGATTACATATCCTGATAAATAAAGAGAGGCTGGTCTTGAGTGGATCAGTCTCTCTTTTTCTTTATATGACTCCCAAAAAGAAGTACAATTATAAAACGAACGAACAAAATAGATGAAATTATGTGTGGAATTACAGGAATTTTCAACATCAAGGGCGACAGCAGCCTGTTGAGGACAAAAGCACTTAGAATGTCTCAGAAGATACGTCACAGGGGACCGGATTGGAGCGGTATTTATTGTGGTAAGACAGCCATTCTCGCCCACGAAAGACTCTCAATTGTCGATCCTCTCTCCGGCGGTCAGCCTTTGATCTCTCCGGATGGCAGTAAGATTCTGGCAGTTAACGGTGAAATCTACAACCACTCCGCAATCAGAGCGAAATATGCCGACAAATATGCCTTCAAGACAGGCAGCGACTGTGAGGTAATCCTGGCCTTATATCAGGAGAAAGGAATCGACTTCCTTGAGGACCTGAGCGGAATCTTCGCATTTGCACTATATGATGAGGAGAAGGATGAGTTCCTTATTGCCCGCGACCCGATAGGTGTGATTCCTCTCTACATCGGACACGATAGTGACGGAACCCTGTACATAGGCAGCGAACTGAAGGCTCTGGAAGGCTTCTGCGAGAGTTACGAGCCCTTCCTTCCGGGGCATCTCTACTACAGCCGGGAGGGCAAGATGAGACGATGGTGGAAACGGGACTGGTTTGAATTTGATGCTGTCAGAGGCGGCAAGGCTCAGAAGAAGGATTCTGCAGAAGCAGTGAGGGAGGCATTGGAGGCTGCGGTGAAACGTCAATTGATGTGCGACGTTCCTTATGGGGTGCTTCTGTCCGGCGGACTGGATAGTTCTGTGACAAGCGCCATCGCGATGAAATATTCTAAGAAGAGGGTTGAAAGCGGTGACAGGAGCGATGCCTGGTGGCCGAGGCTGCATTCATTCGCAGTAGGACTGAAAGGAGCTCCGGACCTTGTCAAAGCCCGTGAAGTAGCAGATTTTATAGGCACGGTCCACCACGATGTGAACTATACCATCCAAGAAGGGCTGGATGCTATCCGGGATGTTATCTACTTCATTGAAACATACGATGTTACAACAGTACGTGCCAGCACCCCGATGTATCTTCTTGCCAGGGTTATCAAATCAATGGGAATTAAGATGGTGCTCTCTGGTGAGGGAGCAGATGAGGTCTTTGGCGGCTACCTGTATTTCCACAAGGCTCCATCCGCAGAAGAATTCCATAAGGAAACAGTCCGTAAATTGGGCAAACTATATCAGTACGACTGTCTGCGTGCCAACAAGTCTCTGGCTGCCTGGGGCGTGGAGGGCAGAGTCCCTTTCCTGGACAAGGAATTCCTTGATGTCGCAATGACACTCGATCCTGAAGAGAAAATGTGCCCTGGCAATACCATAGAGAAAAAAGTGGTAAGGGACGCTTTCGCAGATATGCTTCCAGAGAGTGTCGCCTGGCGCCAGAAGGAACAATTTTCCGATGGGGTGGGGTATTCGTGGATAGACACACTCAAGAAAATCACCTCGGAGGCTGTCAGTGACGAGCAGATGCTCAAAGCTGCCGATCGCTTCCCTATCAACACGCCGATGAACAAGGAGGAATATTATTATAGGAGTATCTTCGAAGAACATTTCCCAAGCGAGAGCGCAGCCAGAAGCGTTCCGCACGAAGCAAGCGTGGCTTGCTCCACAGCAATCGCGCTGGAATGGGATGCGGCGTGGATGGATATGAACGATCCGAGCGGACGTGCCGTCAAAGGCGTGCACGAAAAGGCATATTAAACTGAATATGAAGTTAATAGTGTGAAAATATTTAAACAATAATGACAGTTATGGAAACAAAGATTCCTTATAAAATTTATCTTACTGAGAATGAGATTCCTTCTCAATGGTATAATGTGCGTGCGGATATGAAAAATAAGCCGGCGCCACTTCTCAATCCGGGCACACACCAGCCTATGACTTTGGACGAGTTAAGTCAGGTGTTCTGCGAAGAACTCTGTCGTCAGGAAATCGACAATGATACTCCATATTTTGACATTCCACAGGAAATCAGGGACTTCTATAAGATGTACAGACCATCCCCACTGATCAGGGCATATTTTCTTGAGAAGGCTTTGGACACCCCGGCCCACATCTATTACAAGTTTGAAGGCAACAATACTTCAGGTAGCCACAAGCTCAACTCAGCCATAGCTCAGGCATATTATGCAAAGAAACAAGGACTCAAGGGAGTTACAACTGAGACCGGAGCAGGGCAGTGGGGTACTGCTATGAGTATGGCGTGTTCGTATTTCGGACTTGATTGCAAGGTATTTATGGTGAAATGCTCTTATGAGCAAAAGCCGTTCAGACGCGAGGTGATGCGCACTTATGGGGCATCAGTCACACCGTCACCAAGTATGCAGACGCAGGTGGGAAGGGCTATCCTCGAAAAATTCCCCGGCACTACCGGAAGTCTCGGATGTGCGATTTCGGAAGCAGTGGAGTCTGCCGTCACCAACCCGGGCTACAGATATGTGCTCGGTTCCGTCCTGAACCAGGTGCTCCTTCACCAGACCATTATTGGACTTGAAACCAAGAAAGCACTTGACAAATATGGTATCAAACCGGATATCATAATCGGATGTGCAGGAGGCGGATCGAATCTCGGAGGCCTCATCAGCCCGTTTGTGGGAGAAATGCTACGAGCAGAGGCAGATTATCAGATTATTGCAGTGGAACCGGCATCGTGCCCAAGCTTCACAAGAGGCAAATTCGCATACGATTTTGCTGACACGGGAATGATCTGTCCTCTTGCAAAGATGTACACGTTAGGCAGCCAGTTCATCCCTTCAGCCAGCCACGCGGGAGGTCTCAGGTTCCACGGTATGAGCACAATTCTTTCCCAACTCTATCAAGACGGATTCTTTGAGGCAAGGGCTGTTGAACAGACTTCGGTATTCGAGGCGGCAGAGTTGTTTGCGAGAGTGGAAGGCACTTTGCCGGCACCGGAAAGCAGCCACGCCATACGAGTTGCCATTGACGAGGCTCTCAAATGTAAGGAAACCGGCCAGGCAAAGAACATTGTCTTTGGTCTCACCGGCACAGGTTATTTTGATTTGAAGGCATACGAGCAATTCAATGACGGTACAATGACCGATGTTATTCCAACTGATGCAGACATAGCCTCCAGCCTTGCCAATCTTCCGGTAGTTGATTGATGGCACGACTTCGCGCTTTACAATCCGATGATTCTTGATAGCCTTGAAGAGATGCTTTGCTTGTAAATCTCCTTGTCTTCTGCATCCAGTAATTTCAGCTCTTTTCATTGAGTTCATCTGATCTTACTGGTGCCAATTCGTAACCGAACATAGCGAGCACTTGGTTAACTTTATCCATTCTGAGAGTAGGCTTTCCCTGCTCAAGCTGACGCACGAAATTCAGACCTACACCACATTTAAGGGCTAGATCTTCCTGTGTCAATCCGTATTCCTTGCGGAGCGATTTGAGTGTTGCAGATAATAAGGATTTCATAAAACTACATCTTATCTGATGCCAATATAGCAATTTTGATAAAATTACATCATATCTGATGCAAAATAATATTTTGACTATGAAATTATATTCGTTAAGATGTAGTTTATCCTCCCCTTATTAGAAATTTTGTAGGATAGGGGTGACTCAAAAGTCTGTCACCCCTTTGAACAGATGTGCATCCGGTACCAGAGGACAACCCCTCGTGAAATTCATCGGGAACCGCCACCCCTGTTTTAAGACCCTCAGAGGCCTATTTTTCGGAAATGCCGGTCCCGATGAAGGCAATTTGCCTTCATCGGGACCGGCTATCCCTATTCTACACACCTGAGATGGCATCTCGGGGTCCAGGTGAATTTCACGAGAGCTGTACTTGGCATCGCAGCCGGAATAAACAGACTGACGCACGACACCGATGCCGACGCTCGGAGGCTTGATGACAAAAAAGAGAGTGACCTCTAAGTCATTTTGGACTTTTGAGTCACCCTCTCCCGAAAATCAGAATAGTTGGCCGGGCAGGACTTTTTTCTCCTTGTAGGGGAAGGTGGAATCATATTCTGCGAATGCCTCGGGTTCCACTTCTGCTACGAAATATCCTGCCGGAGGGCAATATGTTCCTTCTATTCCGGACAGATATCCCGGAACTATCTCACGTGCAAGGAAATATGGAACTTCACTTTCTTCGGGTTCGCCGTGATAGTGGATTCCAAATCTGCTTGCAAGTGTGAAACCGGCGTTGGAATAGAAATCTATGTTGCCCTCCATACAAAGGGCTCCTATGCCGTATTCACGTGCCTTGTCAAGAGCATAGTTCAGCAATTCAAGGCCATAGCCCTTTCTTTTGTAATCCGGATGTATGGAAATTGGACCGAATGTCCAAATCGGGAAGATGCTCCCGTCCTTCAAGGTGAGTCCAGCCTTTGAAAACATTATCTGACCGATTATCTTCCCGTCATCTTCCATCACGAAATCCAACTCCGGGATGAAATCGGGATTTGACCTGTATCTGTTGAGTACAAAATGCTCTGTACACCCTGGTCTGTAAACATTCCAAAAGGATTCGCGGACGAGATTCTCCACCTCCCGCCAATCCTTCTTTTCTTCAAGTCGTATTAACATA
>JBJEBO010000417.1:0-7947 GCA_051870155.1 Candidatus Cryptobacteroides sp. | reverse complement strand
CAATCGTGCCAAAATGAGGCAATATGAAAAAGAACTCGGAACCCTCAGGTCCATAATGAAGAGTTACATTGTCCAGATTGACTCTCTCAACACCCTCAACCGCAAGCTTACAGCCGATGCAGCAGCTGCAAGGCGCGAGGCAGCGGAGAGCAGACGCAAATCCGAGGAGCTGAGCCGCAAGGTCAATTCGCTTTCCGACCAGGTGGCCGCAGGTTCGGTAATCAAGGCGAGGGGGATTACTCTTGAAGCCTACAATTCATCCAACAAGATTACAGACCGTCACAGCAGGGCAGTACGCCTGATTACGACATTGAGTCTTGTCGAGAACGACATCGCTCCTAAGGGACCTGTCAGAGTTTATATCCGCGTGAAGGATCCTGATGGAAATCTCCTCACCTCCGGTGCAGGTCAGTCTTTCAACTTCAACGGCGAACCGATGATTTGTTCTGCTTCAAGGGAAGTTGACTATCAGGGCGCAGAGGTTGAGATGAGCATCTATCTCAATGATATTCCTGAGTTTGCAAAAGGAATCTATACTGTTGAAGCCTACACTGAGGCATCGCTCCTCGGTTCAGGCGAAATGATGCTCAGATAATTTGGTCTATATCCACATTCCGTTCTGCCGCAGTTTCTGTACATATTGCGGCTTTTATTCGGAGATTCTTCGCAGAAATGACTGCGGATCTTTGGAGAACAGTTTCGTGGAAGCGCTGCTCAGTGAAATAAGGGGCAGGGCAGACGAAATCAGCACGGAATTGAATACTCTCTATATCGGAGGTGGCACCCCATCGGTGCTGCCTCTGACTGTTTTCAGTCTTATCGTCGATGCGTTGGCTGAGGCTGGATGCAGGGCACCTTTCGATGAGTTCACGGTTGAGGTGAATCCGGAAGATATTGTGAGAGGGGGAGAGGAATATGCTGAAGGATTGCTCTCGTTGGGGGTGGACAGAATCAGTATGGGTGTGCAGTCGTTTGACGACAGGGTGCTCAGATGGATGAACCGCAGGCACGATGCGGAAAAAGTGCGCAGGGCGTGGTCCATCCTCCGTTCGGCAGGTTTCACTAACATTAGCATAGATCTGATTTTTGGCTATGACACATCCTGCATCCCGGGAATGGAAAAGGTGGATGGAGAAAAATTTTGGAAAAAGTCCCTTGAACAGGCACTTGACATTTCAGGTGATGGTATTCTTCCATCACATATTTCTGCCTATCAACTTTCTACGGAACCCGGAAGCGCCCTCGAAAAATTGATTTCAAGGGGAAAATATATCGATGCTCCCGAGGACTTGTGCAGACGGCAGTATGACCTGATGTGCGAGACATTTGCAAAGAACGGTTACCATCATTATGAAGTCTCCAATTTCGCCCTTCCGGGCAAAGAGGCTGTCCATAACAGCGCCTATTGGAGCTATGTCCCATACGTCGGCTTGGGACCAGGGGCACATTCATTTTCTTTGACAGGAGGCAGGGCTGTTCGCAGATGGAACAATGCAGACCTCGGGGCCTATATCTCAGACCCGCTCCAATCTCACGGCAGCGAAAGTCTGGATGATGGTCAGGTCAGGATTGAAAAGATTATGCTTGCCCTTCGTACAGACAAAGGCATCGCCGGGAGTTTCCTCCGCAGCGATGCCTCTTCGATGGCTGCCTGCCGTCGTATGATAGATTCCGGACTTTTGGTCCCTTGTGGCGACGACAGGCTGCGTATTCCTGAAAATCAATTCTTTATATCAGATAACATAATCTCCGGTCTTGTCTGAATCCCCATCTTGAACTGGTGCCTTACCGGCTCCATTATGAAGACAAATTCGCGGTTTTCCGCGTGTGTCCTGTATTCTTCACGAGGCCAGGCGTGCCAGCTGTCGATGCAGCCGAGGCCGAATTGTGCATTTTCGATGTTCACGCAAGTGTGTCCTGCTTTCGGAACTTCAGGCGAGTGGCGCTGGATTTTCTCCGGTCCTTCGTCAAGGTCTTCCTGTGCATATTCCAATGCAGATGCGGAGAATGGGGCACAGCTATGGAACTTGAGACCGTTCCCGCTGAGATTCAGCACTTTCCACCATCTGAGGTCGGACTTGGTTCCAGTCTCCTGAGGACGGATGTATGGATAGAACTGCTCCTCGACGCTCTGGCGCCACAGACCTATCTGCGATGAATTCATCCTGTCCGGATAATTCTCCCAAGGTCCTCTTCCATAATATTCAACCCTGTCATATCCGGAAGGCATATCCATTTTCATTCCGAAGCGGAAGATATCTGAGGCCTTGCCGTTCATTTCCATTTTCTCACTTACTTTCACAACTCCTTTTCCGTTAATCTCGTAAGTCATAGTCAGAGTTGCCGGAATGTCAACGAAAGTATATGAAGCACAGATGGTTACAATTCCATCTCCTTCAGCGCTCGTCAGGGATTCCAATTTCATCTGAGGTGCCTTCCACGCTTTGAAGCGATGTTGCAGACCGGCACCGAAGTCATTGTCGGTCGGAGCCCTCCAGAAATTAGGCTTCAGCACACTGTTCTCGCAGAGGAACTGTTCTGCTCCCACCTCATATCTTGACATCCATCCGTCTTTTCTATTGAAGTCGATTCTGAAATCTTCTCCATTGATTGTCAGATAATTGAAATCATTATCGCAAATCTGCGGAGCAGAGCCGTCAGCTGCTATCACAGCCTCAGGGAAGCTATATGGGTTGAGGACAATCTGGTTGTATGCAGCTTCCCATCCTGCAGGGAGAGGATATTCCGCTTTCTTGAGTCTGCAACTTACATTCAACAGCCATTCGTTTCCTTTGCAGAGATTCTTGTCATAGCCAGGATTGATTACTGCATAACTTTGAGGGGCAACATTGAGGTCATATATGACTCCTTTCTGCACTGCATATCCGTCGGAAAGCAATTCCCATTCGAGATAATAGTTTGAGAGATCTTTGAAGAAGTTCTCGTTATAGACCTTTATGGCACCGTCCCCCTCAGCGCTCACCCATATATTCTGGTATATATGCCTTACTTCGAAGGCGTGAGGGTTGAACTGCCTGTCCGGACCTATGATTCCGTTGTCATTGAAATTCACGTCTGAGCCGTCATATTTATTGAAGTCTCCGCCATAGCCATAAATCGCCACTCCTTCGCTGTTGGTCCAGTGGTTGGACTGGTCCACGAAATCCCAGATGAATCCTCCCTGGTAAGCCGGATATTTGCGGATGAGGTCCCAATATTCTTTCAGTCCACCCATCGAATTACCCATTGCGTGGGCATATTCGCATTGGATGAGAGGTCTGTCCGGATTACTCTTGCTATATTTCTCGCAGCCGTTATAATCCAGATACATAGGACAATAGATATCTGTCTGAGGATGAAGTTCTGCTCTTTCATACTGCACCGGTCTTGTTTTGTCCTCGTTCTTTATCCATTCATAGCAGGCTTCGAAGTTCTGCCCGAATCCGGCTTCGTTTCCCATAGACCAGAAAGTGATGCAAGGATGGTTGTATCCCCTTTGGACATTCCTCCGGTTTCTTTCCAGATGTGCCTTTGCGTATGCCTTGTTTTTTGCGAGAGTTTCCGGACCATAACCCATTCCGTGGGATTCCACGTTGGCCTCAGCCACGACATAGAGTCCGTATTTGTCGCACAGGTCATACCAGAGATTGTCATCAGGATAGTGGCAGGTGCGTACTGCATTGATATTCAATTGTTTCATTCTTAGGATATCCTGAAGCATCCTTTCTTCAGACACCACATATCCTCCGTCGGGGTCAAGTTCGTGGCGGTTGGCTCCCTTGAAGAGGACCGGCTGTCCGTTCACGAGCACCTGTCCGTTGGCCATTTCAATTTTCCTGAATCCTACCTTTACCGGAACGGTTTCAGCGGGAACCCCTTTTGAAACCACCATTGCCGTGAGGGTGTAAAGCGCCGGAGTTTCAGCCGTCCATTTAGCAGGATTATCCACATTCAGAACGATTTTCTGTGCTCCACTTCCTTTGACTGCGCCTTCTGCCACTGTTTTGCCCTGACAGTCTGTGAGAACGAGAGATACTTCACAATTCCCTTTGAGCTGAACCTCCACTTCGAGGGTCGCGTCCTTATATTCTGCATCCAAGTCCGGAGTCACCCTTATGTCTCTGATTCCAGCTTTCTCCTTTGCATAGAGATAGCAGTCGCGGGCTGTTCCGCTATATCTGAAAAAGTCCTGGTCCTCCAGATAGGTGCCATCGCACCAGCGGAATACCTGGAATGCGAACAGGTTCTTGCCAGGCTTCATATATGGGGTGACGTCAAATTCAGCCTCAAGCTTGCTGTCTTCGCTATAACCGACGAATTTGCCATTAATCCACAGATATATATTGGATGTGACTGAACCGAAATGGGCTATAATTTCTTTGCCTGTCCACTCTGCAGGAATCTCTATTTCCTTCCTGTATGAACCCACGTGGTTGTTTTTCACCGGTACGTTCGGCGGGTTGTTGCGGAACTGGTTTTTCCACGCATAGCCGACATTTACATAAATCGGATCGCCATAGCCGTGCATTTCCCAAACTCCGGGGACTGGGAATTTATCCCATCCGGCATCGTTAAAATCGGTTCTAAAGAAGTCTGTCGGCCTCGAGTCTGCGTCCCTGACCCAGTTGAATCTCCAGAGTCCATTGAGACTCAGGTAGTTTGATGATTCTTTGTAACATCCTGAAGAGGCTTCTTCCGGATTGGCATAGACAAAATGTGCAGTGTGCATCGGTGCCCTGTTCACAGAGTTCAGCTCAGGATTGCGCCATTCGTCCCAGGATGGTGCGGCCGCGTAAACTCCTGCTGAAACCAGCAAAAGGGCGAGGGTTGAATAAAATTTTGACATTGTTTTTATGTTATTAATTGGCTTTTCCTATTGGTTATTGACGGTCCAATGTATCTTGATGCCTTTGCGTTCCATTCCCCGGAACCAGGTCATCTGCCTTTTGGCAAACTGGTGTATTGCCGTGGCGAGCTGTCCGCGCATTTCTTCATAGGTCAGTTCTCCGATAACATATTGGGTGACGAATTTGTATTCAAGGCCATAATAAATGAGGTCTTCCGGCTTCACACCGGAATCGATGAGATGTCTGATTTCATCTACCATCCCTTCTTCGAGCCTTGCGTCGAGTCTCCTGTCAATCTTCGCATTCCTTTCATCTCTTGACACCAAAGTGCCTATATAATAGGTCGCCTTCGGGAGGAAATTTGTTTCTTTGACAGGATGTTTTGCTTGATATTCAGCGATTTCAATCGCCCTTATCAGCCTTTTTCTTGTGTCGTAGTCCGTGCTGTTGTGAAGCGGCTTCAATGCCGCGAGCATTCCGATTAGGGTTTCAGTGTCTTCTTTTTCCAGCTCCGCCCTCCGCTGAGGATCCGCCGGTACTTCCGGGAGAGAATACCCGCAAGTCGCTGCTTCAATGTAAAGTCCTGAGCCTCCGCACAATATGGGGATTCTTCCTCTTTCCCTTATCTCCTTGTAGGCCTTCTCGAAATCCCTCTGATATTCGAAAATATTGTATTTGCTTCCCGGTTCGGCGATGTCTATGAGATGGTATGGCACTTCTCCATATTCGTCAAGATCCTTTCCGGTTCCTATGTCCATCCCTTTATATACCTGCCTCGAATCCGCTGAGATAATCTCTCCCTTGCAGATCTCTCCGCTGCGGAGCTTCGCTCCTCCGGTCGAGATGACAGTATCATTTCGAGCGACCGTGCCCTCATTGTCATTTCGAGCGACCGAAGGGAGTCGAGAAATCTCTTCAATATGATGAGCCAAATCCACAGCATACCGTGTTTTCCCTGAAGCCGTCGGCCCCAACACACAAATAAGATCTATATCTCCCTCATTATATGCCTTTACCAGAGCCGGGATATCTATTTCCTCCGCCTCCGGCAATTCCGCCATTGGCGGTATCGGAATGAATGATTTTTTGCTCATAATGCAAAAATAGAAAAAATAAGTAAATTTGTGGAAAATTCGTATCATTATGCCGAAAGCAAAGAGTAGCGTAGAAATAAAAAACAGGAGGGCTTCATTTGATTATGAGTTCATTGAGACCTTCCAGGCGGGAATAGTGCTTACAGGCACCGAGATAAAATCCATCAGGGCGGGGAAGGCTTCGCTGGTGGATGCATTTTGCTATTTCAACAACAATGAGTTGTATGTGAAGAATATGCACGTGGCCGATTATTGGTGGGGGAGTTGGGGAAAACACGACCCGAGACGCGACCGCAAGCTTCTTCTGACCAGAAAGGAACTCGGCAAGCTTCAAAGAGCCGTGAAGGAAAAGGGGCTTACGATAGTTGCCGTAAAATTATATATCGCGGACAACGGCTATGCAAAATTGCTGATTGCTTTGGCGCGAGGAAAGAAAGAATACGACAAACGCGCCTCGATCAAGGAAAAAGATCTGAGGCGCGAGATGGAAAGGATGTAATCCGGTATTTTGCCGGTATGTTTTATAGTCCGAAGGATTCTTTGATTCTGTCAACACTGTCGAGCAGTTCCCAGCCGAAGAATTGGACATATTCCTGAGACTTCACTCCGTGGCGTACAATCGTCACGGATTCTTTGTATGGTTTGCGTCCCACGTGTCCGTATGCCGCAGTTGGCTCATAAATAGGCTTCTTGAGCTGGAATTTCTCGATGATTTTTGCTGGACGGAGGTCGAAGAGTTCCTCGATTTTCTTGGCTATCAGAGCATCATCAAGTCCGTTGGCTGCTGTTCCATAAGTATTTACGAAAATGCTGAGCGGTCTTGCAACTCCGATGGCGTATGAAAGCTGCACGAGCATTTCTCTTGCCACGCCTGCAGCAACCATATTCTTGGCAATATATCTTGCCGCGTAAGCTGCTGAACGGTCAACTTTAGAAGGGTCTTTGCCGGAGAAGGCTCCACCGCCGTGGGCTCCCTTGCCACCGTAGGTATCGACGATAATCTTGCGACCGGTCAGACCTGTGTCGCCGTGAGGTCCTCCAATCACGAATTTGCCTGTAGGGTTCACGTGGAGAATGTAATCGTCTTTGAAAAGGGCTGCGGTCTCGGCAGGGAGGGATTCGATGAGCATAGGAATAAGGATATTCTTCACATCCTCCCTGATTTTCTTCTGCATAGCCTCGTCAACCCTCTTCTGTCCATATTGAGCCACTCCTTCTGCATAACTCATCTTGCCAAGGACGGCGGGTACGAACTCGTCGTGCTGGGTGGAGATGACAATCGTATGGATTCTCACCGGTTTACCTGTCTCTCCGTCATATTCGATGGTAAACTGGGATTTGGAGTCCGGCCTGAGGTATGGCATCAATTCAGGTGTGCTTTTGCGGATTTTTGCCAGAATCTGGAGCGCCTTGTGTGAAAGTGCCAGAGGCAGAGGCATATAGTCCTCGGTGTCACAGCAGGCATAACCGAACATCATTCCCTGGTCGCCGGCTCCCTGCTCGTCAGGGTTCTCCACTACAACGCCCCTGTTGATGTCGGCGCTCTGCTCGTGAAGGGCCGAGAGTACTCCGCAGGAGTTTCCGTCGAACATATATTCAGCCTTGTTGTATCCGATTTTATTTATGACCCTTCTCGCGGTGGTCTGTATGTCCACGTATGCATCCTCCGAGCGCACTTCACCGCCGACTACCACGAGTCCGGTGCTGCAGAATGTCTCGCAGGCTACTTTCGCCTCCGGGTCCTGACGCAGAAATTCGTCAAGTATGGCGTCTGAGATTTGGTCCGCCACTTTGTCCGGGTGTCCTTCGGACACGGATTCCGATGTAAATAGGTAATTCATCTCTTTACTCAAGTTTCGCAAATGATAATTTATTGGTCTTTCGAGAGTTGTGCAGTTTGCGAAACTTTTTCCCACCGCACAAAACCCATATATCGAAGACCCTATCCTAAATCCTACCGTCCCTCCGGGCTGTTCGCTGCAAAAGTCCAAAGGACTATTTCCTTA
>JBJEBO010000416.1:0-1705 GCA_051870155.1 Candidatus Cryptobacteroides sp. | reverse complement strand
TGCCTCGTGGATGCGGTAAAGAACTACTGTCTCGCCTTGAATCGGCCGAAATCGACTATCAAATTGAGGATAAACGCCAAACGGGCAAATCTATTGATGTTTCATTCAACGGTAAATTATATCCCGAACAAATGTCTGCGGCATCTACAGTACTGGCTAATGAGAACGGTATTCTGAGTGCAGCTACTGCATTTGGAAAAACAGTGGTCGGGGCATATTTGATATCTCAACGCAAGGTAAATACACTGATTCTGGTTCATAATGTCGAGATTATGAACAATTGGGTGACAGATCTTGGGCGTTTCCTTTCAATCAATGAGGATTATCCGACATACACCACTCCATCGGGACGACTGAAACAACGCAAGTCTTTGATTGGTACATTCTCCTCTCAAAAGAATACCCTTACGGGAATCATTGACATTGCTATGGTGTCTTCCCTCGGCAAAGATGACAAAATTAACCCGCTGGTAACCCGATATGGGATGGTGATAATGGATGAGTGCCATCACGGTGCGGCTTACACAAGTGAGTCCGTCTTGAGGGCCATAACTGCCAAGTATGTTTATGGTTTGACTGCAACCACGAAACGCGATGACGGGCAGGAACGGAAGATGTTCATGCAACTAGGCCCGGTGAGGTATAAATATACTGCGAAAGAACGGGTTGAGAAGCAAGGAATAGGTCATTATATCTACCCGAGGTTCACAAGAATGGTCGATGTGGCTGAAAATATCAGCATAACCGAAGCATTGAGTCTCGTCTCAAGCAATGAACTGCGTAATCTTCAAATTGTTGCGGATGTCAAGGAATGCCTACATCTTGGCAGAACCCCGATTGTAATGACCAAAAGAAAGGAACATGCTGCGGTTTTATATGATTTGCTGAGAGGGGAAGCTAAACATACGTTTCTCCTCCAAGGTGGTGGAGGTCTAAAGGAACGAGCAAAGTTGAGAGCGCAGATGGCCGCTGTCCCAGCTGACGAGTCGTTGCTTGTGGTTGCAATAGGTCAGTATGTTGGAGAAGGCTTTAACTATCCTCGCCTGGATACTCTCTTTCTTGCTATGCCAATTTCATTTGAAGGCAACGTGGAGCAGTATGCCGGCAGGTTGAATAGGGACTATGAGGGAAAGAAGGATGTGATCATTTTCGATTACATTGACAGTTATGTTCCAATTCTGGAACGGATGTATCTTAAACGATTGCGCACATATAAGAGGATAGGCTTCGAAATCTGTTCGAAAATTGCTGACAAACAGGATGTCACCAATTCAATATATGACTCAGCAACATATTCAGAAATCTTCTCTCAAGATGTAGCAGCGGCCAACTATTCTGTAATCATCTCCAGCCCTGGGCTCGGTACAAGCAAAGTATGGCAGTTTATTAGACAATTGCCAATGATATTGGAACGTGGTGTCAAGGTAATAGTAATAACGATGTCACCATCCGCATATCCGGAAGATGCAGTAAAGCATCAGGAAGACCTTGTGCAGATTCTCCGTTCATCGGGAGTCATTGTCAAGACTCAGGATAATTGTAAAGAACACTTTGCCATTATTGATGAGTCTATTGTCTGGTATGGCAGCATGAACTTCCTTTCCAGCGAGCGGGACGATGACAATATTATGAGGATAGAGAGTATTTCTATAGCTCAAGAGCTGCTTTTGAGATATGCTCAGAAAAACGGATAGCCCTACTTTCC
>JBJEBO010000415.1:0-7987 GCA_051870155.1 Candidatus Cryptobacteroides sp. | reverse complement strand
CGATACAGTACGCATTATGGAAACCCGTCCTCTGAGCAAGACAAAGAACTGGTGATTAGTAGAAATCGTAGAAAAAGTTAAATAGCAATGATACAGCAGGAAACACGTTTACAGGTGGCAGACAACAGCGGCGCAAAAGAGGTTCTCTGCGTGCGCGTTTTGGGTGGTACCCGCCGCCGTTATGCTAAAGTGGGCGACAAAATCGTCGTTGCAGTAAAGAGCGCAATCCCTGGCGGTGACGCAAAGAAAGGTTCAGTGTCAAAAGCTGTGGTTGTGCGTACAAAGAAAGAGATCCGCAGGCCGGATGGTTCATATATCCGTTTTGATGACAATGCCTGTGTCCTTCTCAACAACGCGGGTGAGGTTCGTGGAACACGTATCTTCGGCCCTGTTGCGAGAGAGCTTCGCGAGAATTATATGAAAATCGTTTCACTGGCACCGGAGGTCCTCTAATCAGCAGAAATTATGAAAAAGTTACATATCAAAAAAGGTGACACCGTGTATGTCAATGCCGGAAACGACAAGGGCAAGACAGGAAAGGTGCTTGAGGTGATCAAGGACAAGGATCGCGCAATCGTAGAGGGTGTAAACATCGTAAGCAAACATACGAAACCGAATCCAAAGCATCCTCAGGGTGGTATTGTTAAACAAGAGGCTGGAATCCACGTTTCCAATCTTCAGCTCGTTGACCCTAAGTCCGGAAAGCCGACAAGGGTAGGTTACAAGTTCGAGGACGGAAAGAAGGTTCGTTACGCTAAAAAATCTGGAGAGGAGATCAAATAATGGCAAAGAGCACAAAGACTATCAAAGAGCAGCCTGCACTCGTGGCAGGATATGTTCCGGATCTCAAGAAGACATATAAGGAAGTCATCGTTGACAAATTGATGAAGGAATTTTCCTACTCTACCGTAATGCAGGTTCCTAAGCTCGTCAAGATTACTGTCAACCAGGGAGTAGGTGACGCAACAGGTGACAAGAAACTCGTTGACGTTGCTCAGCAGGAGCTTACCTCCATCACAGGACAGAAGGCTGTCACTACGGTTTCAAGAAAGGATATTTCCAACTTCAAACTTCGTAAAGGAATGCCGATTGGTGTGAAGGTTACCCTCAGGGGCACAAAGATGTACGAGTTCCTCGAGAGACTTATCCGTATCTCTCTCCCTCGTATCAGGGACTTCAACGGTATTTCCGAGAAGATGGACGGCAAGGGTAACTACACCCTCGGAATCAAAGAACAGATCATCTTCCCGGAGATCGACATCGACAAGATCACCAAGATCCTCGGAATGGAAATCACATTTGTTACCACAGCCAACACCGATGAGGAGGCTTATGCACTTCTCCGCGAGTTCGGTCTGCCTTTCAAGAAACATAACAAATAAGGAGAACAAAGATGGCAAAAGAATCAATGAAAGCCCGCGAAGTTAAACGCGCGAAATTGGTTGCTAAGTACGCTGCAAAGAGACAGGCTCTCAAAGAGGCTGGAGATTGGGCTGCTCTCGACAAGCTCCCTAAGAACTCAAGTCCTTGCCGTATGCACAACCGCTGCTCTCTCACTGGACGTCCAAAAGGCTATATGCGTATGTTCGGTATCAGCCGTATCCAGTTCCGCGAGATGGCCAGCAACGGACTTATCCCGGGTGTCAAGAAGGCAAGTTGGTAACATATAACCGGAAAAACGGGGTAATCCCCATATATATTATTTATTAACAATCGGATATCGGGCGCTAAGCGCCGGTTTCTAAAAAACTCAATTAAAATGACTGATCCAATTGCAGATTTTCTGACAAGAATTCGCAATGCTTACCTCGCAGGTAAGAAGATTGTCGAGATTCCGTCTTCAAAAATGAAGGTGGCTATCACAAAGATCCTTTGCGACAAAGGTTACATCCTCAGTTACAAGGTAGTTGAGGGAACACCTTCAAGCACAATCAAAATCGCTCTCAAGTATCATCCTCAGACCAAGACTGCGGCTATCAAGAAGATTGTTCGCGTGTCTAAACCGGGTCTCAGGAAATATACTGATGTGGAGAATATGCCTCGCGTCCTCAATGGACTCGGAATCGCAATTCTTTCTACATCAAAGGGTGTAATCACCGACAAGGAGGCAAAAGACCTCAATGTGGGCGGTGAGGTTATATGTTATGTATATTAATCTAAACAGTTGAATAATGTCAAGAATTGGAAAATTGCCTGTACACCTTCCTGCCAAGGTAACCGTTGAGGTTCTCCCTGGCAATGTGGTGAAGGTTAAAGGACCTCTCGGTGAGCTGTCTCAGAAAGTTGATTCAGACATCACTGTCACTGTAGAGGGAAATGAAGTTAAATTGACACGTCCTACCGATCTTCCGAGACACCGTTCTCTTCACGGTCTCTACCGTGCACTCATCCACAATATGGTTGTCGGAGTTTCAGAAGGTTATACCATCAAACAGGAGCTCGTGGGTGTAGGTTACCGTGTGGAAGTTAAAGGACAGGTTCTCGAATTCGCCCTCGGATTCTCACACGATGTGCATTTTATGCTCCCGGCTGAGGTAAAGGCTGAGGCAGAGCCTGTAAAGAAGGGTCAGAACCCTGTTCTCGTACTCAAAAGTTCAGACAAACAGCTTATTGGCCAGGTGGCTGCGAAGATCCGCTCATTGCGTAAACCTGAACCATATAAGGGTAAAGGTATCAAGTTCGTTGGCGAGCAGCTCCGTCGCAAGGCCGGCAAGTCAGCAGGTGCTAAATAATAGGAGGTTTGAGTTATGGCATTGAATAAAACAGAAAGAAGGAAAAGAATTCATTACCGTATTCGCAAAGTCGTTAATGGTACTGCTGAAAGGCCAAGAATGGTTGTCTTCAGAAGCAACAAACAGATTTACGTACAGGTAATCGATGACGTGAAGGGCGTGACTCTCGTCGCTGCCGCTTCAAACGACAAAGCTCTTGCAGCTGAGTGCAAAGGCAAGTCTGGAAAAGAGGCTGCTGCTATTGTAGGAAAGGCTATCGCAGAAAGGGCTATCGCTCAGGGAATCAATACGATTTCTTTTGACCGTGGAGGCTACCTCTATCACGGAAGAGTAAAAAGTTTGGCAGATGCTGCCCGTGACGGCGGCTTAATATTCTAAATCGAGACTATGGCAAATACAAATGTTAAAAGAGTAAAGACATCTGATCTTGAGTTGAAAGACAGATTGGTAGCCATCCAGAGGGTGACCAAGGTCACCAAAGGTGGTCGTCACTTCAGCTTTGCAGCCATTGTTGTTGTAGGTGACGAAAACGGCGTTGTAGGCTATGGTCTTGGAAAAGCCAATGAGGTTACTACCGCCATTTCTAAGGGCATCGAGGATGCAAAGAAGAATCTTGTGAAGATTCCGGTTCTCAACAAAACCATTCCTCACGAGCAGGAAGCAAAATTCGGCGGTGCAAGAGTATTTATGAAACCAGCTGCTCCTGGTACTGGAGTGAAGGCCGGTGGTGCGATGCGTGCAGTGTTTGAGTCTGTGGGCATTCACAACGTGCTTGCTAAATCAAAAGGCTCTTCAAACCCTCACAACCTTGTGAAGGCAACTGTTGCCGCACTTGTTGAGATGAGGGATGCTTATACTGTAGCCGGACTTCGTGGCATTCCTATGAGCAGAGTATTTAAAGGTTAAGGAGGACGACGAAATGGCAAAATACAGAATTACCCAGATCAAGAGCAAAAACGGAGCAACCAAGAGGCAGATTGCTAATCTTCAGTCTCTCGGAATCCACAGATTGCACCAGACCGTTGAGGTGGAGAACAATCCTGTAACTACAGGAATGCTTGAGAAGGTTCGTCACCTCGTTACAGTTGAGGAAATTTAAATAGGAGGATCGACAGATGAAATTAAATAACTTGACACCAGCAGAAGGCTCCAAAGGCAGAGAGAAGAGAATCGGTCGCGGCGAAGGCTCCGGTCACGGCGGCACTTCAACACGTGGTCACAAGGGTGCACAGGCACGTTCAGGCTACTCCCGCAAGATCGGTTTCGAGGGAGGTCAGATGCCTATCCAGAGAAGGCTTCCTAAGTTCGGCTTCAAGAATCCGAACAGGGTTGAATACAAGGCCATCAATGTAGCCGCTCTTCAGGCACTTGCCGAGAAGGCTTCAGTTGATACTATTACAATCGACACACTCAGAGAGGCAGGCTTCATCTCAAAGAACCAGTTGGTGAAGATTCTCGGAAACGGGGAACTCACAGCAAAGCTTGATGTTACTGCCAACGCATTCTCTCAGTCAGCAGTTGCCAAGATCGAGGCAGCCGGAGGTAAAGTAACGACAATCGAATAAATATGAAGAAATTTATTCAGACAATCAAGAACATCTTCAAGATAGAAGAGTTGCGCAAGAGGATAGTTTATACTGTCCTCCTGCTGCTGGTCTATCGCCTCGGTTGCTTCATCGTGCTTCCGGGTATAGATTCAACGCTGCTTGCCAACCTTCAGAGTAACTCTTCAGAGGGTCTTGTCGGACTCCTGAATATGTTCTCCGGTGGAGCATTCGGCAACGCTTCCATCTTTGCACTGGGTGTTATGCCTTACATCTCGGCATCCATCGTCATCCAGTTGCTCGGTGTCTTCGTTCCGTATTTCCGTAAACTCCAGATGGAGGGCGAAAGCGGACGTAGAAAGATGAATCAGCTTACGAGGTATCTCACCATCCTGATCATCTGCATCCAGGGTCCTGCCTATATGGCTTCCCTTCACAGCCAGTTGCCGGAGGCCGCTTTCGTGGCAATCAACAAGCTCGGCTGGAGCTCATTTATGTTCAACCTGATTTCCACTGTCATCCTTCTTGGTGGCACAATGTTCGTGATGTGGCTCGGTGAGCGCATTACCGACAGGGGTATCGGAAACGGAATCTCACTCATCATTATGGTGGGTATCATCGCCCGTCTTCCTTATGCCCTCACAGCAGAAATCGGTGAGAAACTCAATTCAACCACAGGTGGTCCACTCCTCCTTGTTGTTGAGTTCGTTGTTCTCTTCTTTGTCTTCATCGCAGCAATCGCTCTCGTACAGGGTGTAAGAAAAGTTCCTGTACAGTATGCTAAGAGAGTCGTAGGAAACAAGCAGTACGGTGGCGTACGTCAGTACATCCCTATGAAGATCAATGCAGCCGGCGTTATGCCGATTATCTTCGCCCAAGCTCTTATGCTCTTCCCGCTCATTTTCTCACGCTTCGATGCGACAAGGGGTCTTGCAGCTACCTTGAGCAATTATACCGGAGTATGGTATAACCTCATATTCTTTATCCTGGTGGTTCTCTTCACTTATTTCTACACCGCAGTCACTGTAAACCCTACAATGATGGCGGAAGATATGAAGAAGAACGGAGGATTCATCCCTGGAGTGAAACCTGGAAAGAAAACAGTCGAGTATCTTGACTCTATTATGTCAAGGGTTACCCTTCCCGGTTCCATCTTCCTTGGAATTATAGCAATCCTTCCTGCTTTCGCAATGGTTCTGGGAGTCAACAACCAGTTTGCAAGCTTCTATGGAGGTACTTCCCTCCTGATCCTTGTAGGTGTTGTTCTTGACACTCTCCAGCAGATTGAAAGCCACCTTCTTATGCGTCACTATGACGGACTGATGAAGACCGGTCGCCTGAAAGGACGTTCCGGAATGTAATTCGATAAGTTCTTTGGAAAGATGACAGTGCCAAAAACAGAGGAAGAGATAGAGCTGATGCGCGAGAATGCGATTCTCGTATCCAAGACATTGGCGGAAGTCGGTAAACTGATCACCCCTGGTGTGACAACTGCTGAGTTGAATAGGGTGGCTGAGACTTTCATCCGTGACAACGGTGCTATCCCGAGTTTCCTCGGTTATGAAGGTTTCCCGGCAGCTCTGTGTATGTCTGTAAACGATGTGGTTGTACACGGTTTCCCTTCAGACTATGTGCTGAAGGAGGGTGACATCGTATCGGTGGACTGCGGCACGTTGTATAAAGGCTATAACGGAGATTCAGCATATACTTTCCCGGTTGGGGAAGTAGATGCTGAGACCCGTAAGCTTCTCGACGTGACCAAGGAGTCTCTCTACAGAGGTATCGCAGCGGCAGTTGACGGAAACAGGACAGGTGACATCGGACACGCGGTGCAGTCGTATGTCGAGTCATTCGGGTTCTCCGTAGTCCGCGAACTTGAAGGACACGGAATCGGACGGAAGATGCACGAGAATCCGGGAGTTCCGAATTACGGACACAGGGGTCGCGGTGCGAAACTGGTCGATGGAATGACAATTTGTATAGAACCGATGGTGAATGCAGGTACCAGAGGTGTGTATTTAGCTAGAAACGGTTGGGCAGTACACACGGCGGACCACAAGAAGTCGGCTCATTACGAACTTACGGTTGTTGTCAGAAAAGGTGCGCCGGAAGTGTTGTCTACCTTCGAATTTATTGAAAAAGATGTTAAATTTTAAAGTGAGATTTCAAATGCCGAAACAGTCAGCAATAGAACAGGAAGGAACAATTATCGAGACTCTTCCCAACGCAATGTTCAAAGTGGAATTGGAAAATGGACACGTGATCATTGCCCATATATCCGGAAAGATGAGGATGAATTACATCAAGATTCTCCCCGGTGACAAAGTGAAGGTCGAAATGTCACCTTATGATTTATCAAAAGGAAGAATTTCTTTCAGATACAAATAAAAGATTACGATAATGAAAGTAAAAGCATCCATCAAAAAGCGTAGCGAGGATTGCAAGATCGTAAAGCGCAAAGGCCGTCTTTATGTCATCTGCAAAAAGAATCCTAAATTCAAAATGCGCCAGGGATAATTTTTCAGTTGTATAACAAATAAAGTTAAGAATAGATTATGGCAAGAATAGCCGGTGTTGATTTACCAAACAACAAAAGGGGAGAGATAGGACTTACCTATATCTTCGGAATCGGTCGCAGTTCTGCAAGGAAAATCCTTTCCGGACTCGGTATCGATTATGACATAAAGGTTGGTGACTGGAACGACGAGCAGATTGCAGGTATCCGTGGCGTTATCGCCCAGGAGTACAAGATTGAAGGTGAACTTCGTTCTTCAATCCAGATGAATATCAAACGTCTGATGGATATCGGATGTTACAGGGGTATCCGTCACCGTCTCGGACTTCCTGTACGCGGACAGAGCACCAAGAATAACGCCCGTACAAGAAAGGGTAAGAAGAAAACTGTTGCCAACAAGAAGAAGGCAACCAAATAACGGAAGATGAATTATGGCAAAAAAGACAGCAGCAACAAGTAAAAAGAGAGTTGTAAAGGTTGACGCTTATGGCGAGGCTCATATTTCATCAACCTTCAACAACGTGATTGTCACCCTCACCAACAGTGTTGGCCAGGTTATCAGCTGGTCTTCTGCAGGTAAGAGCGGCTTCAGGGGTTCAAAGAAGAACACTCCGTATGCAGCTCAGGTGGCAGCAGCAGATGCAGCCAAGGTTGCTTACGACCTCGGATTGCGCAAGGTAAAAGCTTATGTAAAGGGTCCGGGAGCAGGACGTGAGTCCGCAATCAGAACCATCCACGGAGCAGGTATCGAGGTAACAGAAATCATTGACGTTACTCCAATGCCGCACAACGGATGTAGACCAAAAGGCCGTCGTAAAGTTTAATTATTGAAATCATTAAAAGGATAAATTACTATGGCAAGATATACTGGACCAAGTACAAAGATCGCCCGTAAATTCGGAGAGCCGATTTTCGGCACAGATAAAGACTTTGAGAAAAGAAATTATCCTCCGGGACAGCACGGACTCGCAAAGAAGCGTAAAAAGACTTCAGAGTACGGCACCCAGCTCAAGGAGAAACAGAAAGTCAAATACATGTACGGTGTTCTTGAGCGTCAGTTCCACAACACCTACAAGAAGGCTTCCCGTATGAGCGGTCAGAAGGGTGAGAACCTTCTTCTCCTCCTCGAGTCCCGTCTCGACAATGTTGTTTACCGTCTCGGCATCGCCCCTACCAGGGCGGCGGCAAGACAGCTC
>JBJEBO010000414.1:0-1708 GCA_051870155.1 Candidatus Cryptobacteroides sp. | reverse complement strand
GCAGGAAGATATCTGACAACATAATCTGTGAACAACTTTCTCTTCATAGAATTGATAAAGCGTCTTTTGTCCTGTGCCGGTTTGAATAAAGAAAACAGGTATGCCTGTATGAAAATATTTATATGAAGAGATAGATGGCTAAAGAATCTCATAATAACAACTACAAAAAGCAAAGAGGCAAAACACAAAAATCAAGCCACCGCCATAATAATGCATTTCCCGTGCAACTAATATTCATTCTATTGCATCTATTAGTTTTAATCTGACTGCTGATGGAAAAACGTCCGAAGATAAGTATAATCTCCTCTGTATATAATGTTGAAAAATACCTGCCGGAATGCGTCAGGTCCGTTATCGCCCAAACATTCAAAGATTGGGAACTGATTTTGATTGATGACGGCTCCACCGATAGCTCAGGAAAAATATGCGACAGATTTGCTTCTGAAGACGATAGGATAAGGGTAGTTCATAAGACCAACACCGGTTTGGCAGACAGCAGGAATCTCGGAATGTCAATGGCGGAAGCGCCCTTGATTGGTTTCGTGGACAGCGATGATTGGATAGAGCCTGAGATGTTTGAAATTCTCTATGACACCCTGATACAGAATGATGCGGACATATCGATCTGCGGATATTTCAAAAGCTACAAGAATAGGGAGAAACGGTGTTGTTGCAAGGACAGGACCATTGTGATGACAATGGAAGAGGCCCTGGCCAAGATTATAGACGATAAGGAAATAAAGAGTTTCGTATGGAACAAACTATATAAGAAAGAGGTATTTACGGAACTGATGCCCAAATCGATGTATTATGAGGACTATGCGACAGCATTCAAATGGTTTGCAAACACCAGGAAAGTTGCAATGAGGACAGTCCCCCTGTATCACTACAGGCAGCGTCAAGGCAGCATAGACCACGATATAGATCCCATCAAGAAATACCATTTCTTCCTTGCAGAAGTTGAAAGATACAAATACTTGGTATCCAGAAATTTGCTACCGGAAAGGCAGAGATCCCTTGCTGTGAATATAGTCAAATGCGGCGTTCAGGAAGCCAAGGAAATTGCGAGGAAGGCAGGAAAAAGCCACACAGCATTCCAATATATAAAAAAGATTAGAGCTGAATATCAGCAGTTCCTCCCCGTCCGATTCTATGAGCTCGGCTTGAAAAAATACTTCCGGCTCTTAATGCTACAGAATTCCATCAGTTTATATGTCAGGATGATGCGTATTGGACGCTATGTCGCCGACAACCGTATGTTTGACTCAAAAGTGAACTTCCAATAAGGAAATCTCTATGATATGTCAGTAAAAATGCGTAAACTTGCAAAGATGGAATAATCGGTTATGAACGTTATCAAGACAGAATTGGAAGGAGTGCTCATAATAGAGCCGAAAGTGTTTGGTGATTCGAGAGGATATTTTTTCGAATCCTTTTCAGAAAGGGATTTCGCTTCGCAGGTTTGTCAAGGAGTGAAATTTGTCCAAGACAATGAGAGCAAGTCTCGATATGGGGTTGTGAGAGGTCTGCATTTCCAGAAGCCACCATTCGTTCAGCGTAAACTTGTGAGGGTGGTCAAAGGAGCGGTCCTGGATATTGCAGTGGATTTGCGCAAAGGCTCGCCTACATTTGGGAAATATGTGGCTGTCGAATTGACTGAAGACAACCACAGGCAACTTTTCATTGGCGGAGGCTTCGCCCACGGTTT
>JBJEBO010000413.1:0-1712 GCA_051870155.1 Candidatus Cryptobacteroides sp. | reverse complement strand
TATTCTTGACATATTCGCTCAGAGGGCCAAGACTGCATACGCCAAAATGCAGGTGGAACTTGCACAGTATCAGTACCTTCTGCCAAGACTGACAAGGATGTGGACCCACCTTGAAAGACAGAAGGGAGGAATCGGAATGAGGGGTCCGGGAGAGACCCAGATCGAGACTGACCGAAGAATCATCCAGACCAAGATAGCCAAACTCAAGGAACAGCTCCAGAAGGTTGACAGGCAGATGGCATCACAGAGGGGTAACAGAGGCTCGCTGGTGAGGATTTCCCTTGTCGGCTACACCAATGTCGGCAAGAGCACACTTATGAACCTGCTGGCCAAAAGCGATGTTTTTGCGGAGAACAAACTGTTTGCGACTCTTGACACAACTGTGAGGAAAGTCGTGATCGAGAATGTGCCTTTCCTTCTGAGCGACACTGTTGGATTCATCAGAAAACTCCCCACGCAATTGGTGGAGGCATTCAAAAGCACGCTTGACGAAGTGCGGGAGGCTGACATCCTGATGCACGTGGTGGACATCTCGCATCCGAATTTCGAGGAGCATATCCGCGTGGTGGAGGAAACCCTGAAGGACATAAAGGCCATAAACAAGCCAATTTTCGTCGTTTTCAACAAGATTGACAGTTACAGATACGAAGAGTACGACGAGTTCTCCCTGGAGCCTAAAAAGCAGGAAAACTACACTCTGGAGGAGTTCAAGAACAGCTGGATTGCAAAGGAGAACACCCCTTGCATATTTATCTCGGCAAAGGAGAAAATCGGAATAGACAAACTCCGCTCCGACCTCTACAAGATGGTCGCCGAAATCCACGCCGGCCGCTACCCTTTCGACAACTTCCTTTGGTAAACTGTCATTTGAAAATTTCGTTTGCTGACACGACAGACTGTACTGCGGAAGAGTATTTGTTGAACTTTATTCCTTTGGGTGAAATCAAAGTAACGTGTGGAATGTTCTTTCTGAATTTTTCAGAGAAATTTTCTGCACGTGAAATAAGTTTCCCGGAATATTTTTCATCAACAACATAGGGTTCTTTGGAGTATTTCATCTCGCACAGGTTAACCACGTTGTCTGAGCGCCAAATCAACATATCGAGTTGAAGCCCCTCTGATTTGGCTTTCCCTTCATTTCTGATGAGAAGGGTCCCTTCTTCAGTGATTATACCGGCAATCCCCAAAGCCGCCTTGATTTGCGGGATATGGTTGAAGCACACGTCTTCAAATGCGTATCCCTGCCAGGTGTTCACTATCGGAGTATTGCTGTTAAGGCTCCAGAAGTTTGAATCCTTCGTAGGGTATTTCTGAAAGAAATGCAGCCAGAACAAGCAGAAAAGATCGGTAAGACGCACCAAAACTATCTTTTCATTATCGACAAAAGTCACACACTCTTTGGCGTAACCACTTTCTATGATGGCTTTTATCAATTTGTTGAATTCCCCGTTGTTGTTAATTTTCAATGCCTCTGCTATTTCCTTTCGAGTCAATCCTGAGCGTTTCCTGCCCAGAAGTTCAACTATTTTTTTGCTCAACTCTGCCTTTCCGAATACTGCATTGAACAAGTTGTCATACTCGTTTTTAAGTTTGGCGTCATTTCCATAGAACAGTTTGTCTATGTTCTGCGGAAAACTAAGAGCAGGCGAGAAGAGATTCATATAATACGGTATCCCCCCAAGAATCATATACGCTTTGAGCACATCATCGCG
>JBJEBO010000412.1:0-8018 GCA_051870155.1 Candidatus Cryptobacteroides sp. | reverse complement strand
GAAATAACCCTTTCGCATCTCGTTCGCCCCGGTGAAGGAGCCCTTCTCGTGTCCGAAGAGTTCGGAATCCACCGTACCCTCCGGAATTCCTCCGCAGTTGAGCGCAAAATATTTCCCTGTCCGGCGACGGCTGAACTGGTGGATTATCTTGGGTATATTTTCTTTTCCGACACCGCTTTCTCCGCTGACAAGAACCGTAAGATCGGTCGGCGCGACTGCCACGGCAATCTCTATCGCCCTGTTCAGAGCGGGATCATTTCCGACGATGTCGAACTTATTTTTGATATTCTGAAGTTCCTGATTTGTCATAATGGCACAAAGTTATTAAAAAGGTGATAAATTATACCCATACCTGCTGAAAAAATCTAAAAATATGATTACATTTGCATAATTTATGTAGCATTATAATTGGATTACGAATTTTTACCAATTTAATATTTATACGCAATGAAAAAAGGTTTTAAATTTTTGTCTGCCGTAATTCTCGGCGCAGCAGCAGTAGCCTGCAGTTCTCCGGAGAAAATGGCCGAGCAGGCCGAAAACGTGCTCGTTAAATGCGAACCGGCTGTCCTCGAAGTCGTTGCCGGAAACATTGACGCAACAGTAGCCGTTACTTATCCGGCTGACTACTTCCATCCAAAAGCTATTCTCGAAGTGACTCCGGTCATTGTTTACGAAGGCGGCGAGTCAGCTATGACTCCTTACGTTTTCCAGGGCGAGAAAGTTCAGGACAACTACCAGACTGTTCCTTCAGCAGGTGCAACCGTTACCAAGAAAGTACATTTTGAATATGTTCCAGGTATGGAAAACTGCCACCTCGAGCTCCGCGGAGTAGTGAAATATGGCAAGAAGAGCGCTGTTCTTCCTACAAAGAAAGTCGCTGACGGTGCCAACACTACCTATATGCTCGTTGACAAGAAGGGTAAAGTTGAGTACAAAGCTGACAACTATCAGGAAATCATCAAACAGACAGCTGAAGGTCAGATTCTCTACACCATCAACAGCGCAGATGTTAGAAACAGCCAGCTCAAATCTCAGTCTATCAAAGACTTCCAGGCTGCTCTCCAGGAAATCAAAGCTAACGAGCGCAAGGAAATCATCAGCACTGATATCGTAGCTTACGCTTCACCGGACGGTGGAGAGGCTCTCAACAGCAAACTTTCAGACAAACGTTCAAAGACTGCAGAGAAAGCATTCGCAAAGGTTACCAAGAAGAACCCTGTTGATGCTCCTGTAGCAGTTTCAAGCATCGGTCAGGACTGGGAAGGCTTCCAGGAGTTGGTTGCCGAGTCTGACATCGACGACAAGGACCTCATCATCCGCGTCCTCTCTATGTACAGCGATCCTGCAGTTCGTGAGAAAGAAATCAAGAATATGTCAGCTGTTTACACTGAGCTTGCAAAAGAAGTTCTTCCTGAACTCCGTCGTGCAAGATTCATCGCAAACGTTGAGTACACCAACTACACAAGCGAGGAACTTCTCAAACTCATCGACGAGAACATCGACGTTCTTGATGAGGAGGCTCTTCTCCGTGCAGCTACCCTCGTTAAGGAAAGCAATGCAAAAGAGGCTATCTACAACCAGGCTGTAAGCAAATTCTCAAGCGACCGCGCTCAGTATAACCTCGCAGTTCTCTACATCAACGACGAGAACCTTGCAAAGGCTAAATCAGCTCTCGCAAAAGTTGCTTCAAAAGATGCTGACTGGCAGAACGCGATGGGTGTTATCGCACTCAGGGAAGGCAACGAAGATGCAGCTGCCAAGTATTTTGCAGCAGCAGCCGGAAGCAAAGCAGCAAACGAGAACCAGGCTGTCCTCGACATCCTCAACGGAAGATATGCAGACGCAGCTGCCAAACTTGCTGACGCTTGCTGCTGTGGCAACAAAGCCCTCGCATACATCCTTACCGGTAACCTCGACAAAGCAGCCGCTTCAATCAAATGTGCTTGCCCTAAGAGCGCTTATCTGAAGGCTATCATCGCTGCACGTCAGGGCAAAGCTGCCGACGTTAAGGCTAACCTCGAGAAAGCAAGCGAGTGCAAAGAGCTTGCTGCAAGAGCAACCAAAGACATCGAGTTCGCACAGTACAGATAGTATCTGCCGGACTTTCGGATTACAAGGAGCAGACCTCGCAAAAGGGGTCTGCTCTTTTTATATTACAATATTGCGTGCTCTTTTCGGAAAAGAGCAAAATAAATTATTGAATTTCGGTTTAAAATTATTGTTTATCGTAAAATATTTATATATTTGCGATAAATATGATTTAAAATACAACATTATGATTACCGAATGGTGGACTTCACTTGACCTGTTTATGAAAATCCTTTGGGGCATCGCTACGGCAACTTCCGTGATTTTCATCATTGAGACTATCCTTACATTCATCGGTCTCGACCACGATGTCGAATTTGACACAGATTTCGACACACCCGACGGCTCTTTCGATGCCGAGCCTTCAATGAACCTATATACCTTCAGGAACCTCGTCAATTTCCTCTTGGGAACGAGCTGGACAGCAATCTTGCTGAAGGAACAGATTGCTTCGAAGGCGTTGCTAATGGCTATTGCAGTCCTCGCAGGAGCTCTTTTGGTGACGGCAGTGATGTACTTGTTCAAATGGCTGAGCAAGATGCAACAGAGTGGGAATATAGACATTTATAAGGCGGCAGCGGGATGCCAGGGCAAGGTTTACCTCACCATCCCGGCGGAGCGCAAAGGCACAGGAAAGGTGCAGATTAGCATCAACGAAGCAGTGCGGGAATATGACGCTGTCACCGATTCGGAAACCGACCTGAAGACCGGCACTAATATAAAGGTGGTGGAGGTGGTGGACGCCTCAACCCTTCTTGTGGAAGAACTCAATTCATTGATAATCTGATAAAACTATGCAACCTATCATCATCATCGCAATCGTGGCTGTAGTGCTCATAGTGACACTCGCCGCCATCCTGAGGCGCTACAAACGCTGCCCTTCAGACAAGATTCTGGTCATCTACGGTAAGACCGGCAAGAATAAGACAGGTGGAGTGTCTTCAGCAAGATGTATCCACGGAGGTGCGGCTTTCATCTGGCCTGTGTTCCAGAGCTATGCTTTCCTTGATTTGAAACCTATATCCATCGAGTGCAACCTCACCAACGCGCTGAGCAAGCAGAATATCCGCGTGGATGTGCCTTGCCGATTCACAGTAGGTATATCAACTGAGCCTGAGAATATGACCAATGCCGCAGAGAGGCTTCTCGGACTGAGCAATGAGGATATACAGAACATCGCTACAGACATCCTTTTCGGTCAATTGAGGCTTGTGATTGCCACTATGGATATCGAGGAAATCAACTCCGACAGGGACAAATTCCTTGCGAATGTGAGTATGAACGTGGAGGCGGAGTTGAGGAAAATCGGTCTGAAGCTTATAAATGTGAATGTTACGGATATCCGCGATGAGTCCGGTTATATCGAGGCTCTCGGTAAGGAGGCTGCGGCGAAGGCGATTAACGACGCAAAGAAGAGTGTTGCAGAGCAGAACCGTTTCGGAGAAATAGGTAAGGCAGAGGCAGACAGGGACAAGGATATCAGAATTGCCGAAACAGAAAGAGATACAAGGATTTATACGGCAGAGGCAAATGCAAAGGCCGTTGAGGGAGAGAATAATTCGAAAATCGCAATTGCGGCATCGGATGCAATAAGGAGAGAGAAGGAGGCAGAGTCCGCAAGAATTGCGATTGCAGCAGAAAAGGTGCAGGCAGCAAAGGCTCTCGAGGAAGCATATAAGTCCGAGAGGGATGCCGAGGTGGCACGTGCCGAGAGGGAGAAGGCCACCCAGCAGGCAAACGTGGTGGTTCCTGCCCAGATTGAGAAGGAGAAGGCAATCATCGACGCGGAGGCGGAGGCGGAGAAGATCCGCAGGCTTGCAAAAGGTGAGGCAGATGCGATATATGCCAAGATGGACGCCCAGGCAAGAGGTATGTTGGAGATTTTGTCAAAGCAGGCGGAGGGTTTCAACCAGCTTGTTTCGGCCGCAGCAGGAGATCCGCAGAAGGCTGTGCTTATGTTGATTGCAGACAAGCTTCCTGATTTGGTAAAAACACAGGTAGAGGCTGTCAAGGGCATAAAGATCGACAAGGTGACCGTATGGGACGGCAATGCCCAGGCGGATGGCAAGACAGCAACGTCGAATTTCATTTCAGGTATGATGAAGTCCGTGCCGCCGCTTGAGGAGTTGTTCAATATGGCAGGTATGAGCCTTCCTTCATATCTAAAGGGAGCGGAGACGGCTCCGGAAGCCGAAGTCTCCACAAGTGAAACTTCAAAATAGAATTATGCCTATAGTCATCAACATAGATGTGATGCTTGCGAAACGGAAGATGTCGTCGGGGGAATTGGCCCAGAAAGTGGGAATCTCCCCTACGAATCTTTCCATATTGAAGACAGGAAAGGCGCGGGCAATCCGCTTTAGCACGCTTGAGGCGCTTTGCAAGGCACTTGATTGCCAGCCCGGTGACATTATGGAGTACCGGGAGGAGTAGTCGAGAGATCTATAAAAATAAGGTCCCTGCCGTCTGGCAGGGACCTTTGTTTATGATCAGATCGGAATTACCAAATGTTTGGAACTTTGACCCATTTGCCATAATCGTATGTGGCAATCTGGTCGTAGTCTGTAAGTTTGGTGCAACCACCGAAGCAGGACTCGAAGCCCCATCTGCTGATTTCACCAAACTCAGGATAGAGTCTCTGATATGATGAGTCCTTTGCATTCCTCTCATAGAGGTGAACCTTCACATCGACAGTCTCTCCATCAACCTCACGTTTAACAATAGTGTAAGGAGACTCGCCTTCAAGTTCAGTACAGAGAGCAAATGCGTTGGTAACCGTGGAGAGTTTAAAGTTGTTGTCAAAAATTGACACCGGCACATTCTTGAGAGAGGTACATCCAAGGAAGAGGCTTCCTACAGAAGATAGTTCAGGAAGTTTTGCAAACAATCCTGCAGGAACGGTCTCAATCTTTGTATAAGCACAAAACTGATCAATAGTATTCAACTTAGGGTTGTTTGCAAACAAATTCTCTGGAATTGTCTTGATGAGTGTATTACCGAACATAGAACTGCACTCTACAAGATTCGGATTGTTTGCAAACAGATTCTCTGGAATCACAGATACGGATGTTCCATAGAAGATGGATCTAAGTCTCTGGAGTTTAGTATTCTTAGAGAAGAAATTCTCAGGAACAGCAGAGAGGTTGGTGCAACTGTCGAACATCGTAAGAATTTGGGTGAGTTCGGTCAATGGATAGAGAAGTTTTTCTGGGACTGACTCAATTCCTGTACCCATAAACATAGCAGACATTGTCTTAAGTTCCTCTGCTCCGACAAACAATGTTTCCGGTATATTTTTCAACGACGTACATCCCCTGAATACAGCAGAGATGGATGTCAAATTCAATTCAGAAAAGAGGTCTGCCGGGATTTCTTCCAGATTTGCACAATCCATAAACATAAAGTCAATCTTTGTGGCATTGGCAAGTATGTCTTTCGTGTTTGCAGGCAATTTTGTCAGACCTGTTCCGGTGAACCCATAGAAGAAATTAGTGATACCCATTTCGCCCCAATCCACGATTTCTACAATGTTTTCTATTCCTTGACCTCCGCGAGAATTCATCCCTCCGCAATCGCCATATACCTTGACGAGATATTCTCCCGGATTGAGATATTTATGATCCGGTCTTGTGAACGCTCCGTTGCCTCTGCTGGCAGCGATATCACCATCCGTACCATCTCCCCAATCGATGTATAAATCAAATGGGGCCATAACAGGAACTGACATTTTTCCCTCGTATGTTTCCGGTATCACATATTTCAATATCATTGGTTTGTCAGCAGTCCTTACATCCAATTCGGTTGTGAAAGGAGTCTCCCCCTCCTGAGCTTCCGTTGTAAGAATAAGATGTGCGCTTTTGAGTTCATCAGAAGCTTCACAAGAAAGAGTAAGGGAATTATCAATATTTTCAATTTTAAGCCAGTCCTGGTCTGATACTGCTGTCCAAGCCCTGTTGGACGAAACAGGAATAGTTGTACGACCACCTACAGATGGAAGTGTCGCCTTATCAACGGTAAATGAGAAGAAGGCCTCGTGCCATTCGTCCTGAATCACATCGAAAGGAACGCTATAGCTGTTGACCTCTGTTCCGGCAACGACGGTAAGGCTGGCTTCAAGGACGCTATGAACAGTGTTTGTAGTGGTTTTTACCCTAACGACATTATTGTCCTTGTCTTCCTCGATTTCAAGCCAACTGTATTGGTCGGCACCTTCCACACGCCAGTCCTTGTTGGTGGCAACGGATATTTCCTTCACGCCTCCCCACTCAGGGAACGATAGAACCTTCTGGTCGAGAGAAAGGCTCGTGAGGGCTGAACCCCTCTGGGATACATTGATATACGCCCAGGTGTTCACTCCAGCCACTATCCTGTACAATGCGGTATATGCGTGGTCGGAGATGATTTCATCAGCAGAAATCGTTACTTTATTTCCATCAATATCAACATCGAATGAAGCCTCGGAAGAATCGTCGATGAGTCTCCAAGATGAGCTGCAGGCGATTTCAATCGTAGCCTTTCCTCCCTCAGGAGAAATAACAACATCGGCATTCATACCGTTTTCTGACACGGTCACATTCTCATCATTGCTTGACAGGGAGATGCTCGTGGTGTCAATCTTGTCCATACAGCCCACTGCAAAGATAGCCGCTGCGGACAAAAGTGCTGTTTTATATAATATCTGTCTCATAGTATTTTCGGTTTATCTGTAATACTTGATGCTCCTTGAGGTTGGAGGAGGTGTCTGCAATGGAGAATTGGTGTCGATTGTCATATCAGTCCAGTTGCCGTTTTCATCATATTTATAGGTGAAATTGGCCTCCGCCTTCCTTGACGCATTGTAGATTCTTGACACCTCGTACCTGTCATTGTACTCTATGCTCATCCTATAATAAGTTCCCATATCGTCATTGAATTGGAAGCAAGAGTTGCGGAAATCGCCGTGAAACCTCTTGTAGAGGAGAGAGTGACCGACGAACACTTCGTCGTTGCGGATGTCCTGCGTATAGATCAGACCATTTCTCGGATCAATGTCGAAATAGGCAGTGGCAGGAATGACTATGCCAACGAAATCAATGTCATAGACCATCTTCGTTGTATAAGGACCTGTAAATTCATAATAATTCAAGTGATAATCAGTTCCTTCAGGATTAGGAACCCTGATCTCGTTACCATCGTTGTCAGTCGCGGTATTTGCGAAATAGGCACGGTATTTAGCCTGCCATACTCCCGGCCAGGCCGGGTCATCAGGATATTCACCGATGATGATTTCACAATGGTTGATACCCTTTCCATCCTCGCTTGGCTGATACTGAGCGAGATAGTCAGAGGTGAGGGTAATCTGGGTGAGGTCTTTCAAAGCAGCCGGCATCCAGCGTTTCGACATCGTGAGACATCCCCAGGTGTCGATAGGCTCGAAGAGATTGTCAAGGTTGACATATTTGCCGTGGTTGCCGTATTGGAATGAAATCACATAGTCATTTGGATAGTAAGTCTCATTCGTATCGGAAGAAGTACCGTGAATTTCAATCAGACGGTTTTGCTCGTCGTATGTCATATTAAATGCGAAATCGACAATGACTCCCGCCGTATAGGTGAACTCGAAATGGGTAAGCATTCCGTTGCTGTCAAATTCAAGGTTTTTGAGAAAACCAGGCTGGGCTTCCCACATATGGATAGGGTCGAACCAGTCGCTGATGTGACGGACCTTACCCTTAAGCCCCATAGTCTTGAGAGAGCTGCGGTCATAAATAATGCCGTTACCGTCCTGGGATACAGTGACTTTGCCAACCTGTTCGATGTCAGACCAAATAATGATTTCACCGGTCTTTGCCTCAATGTCTTCGGTTGGATTGACAGTAAGGGTTACAGTACCTTCGGCTTTGTCAAGAGATATTTCCATCCAGGAAGCTGTGGTGTGCGCGTTCCAG
>JBJEBO010000411.1:0-1715 GCA_051870155.1 Candidatus Cryptobacteroides sp. | reverse complement strand
ATTCTTTCAGCAAGAAGATTGACGAACTTGTTGCAGCCAAGGAGAAAGAAGTCCTCACTGTCTGAGTCATTTGCAAGACTCCCCATACATATAGGAAAAATCAGAAAAAATGCAAAAGTTATTGCATTTTTAGGGGACTTTTGTAAATTTGCAATGAAAAGTTGAACTGTAATAACATATAGGGTATGACTTGCAATCGATTTAGCGGCTTCGGTTATTATTTCTATTTCCAAAAAAGGGGATAGCCGGTATGCCGTGTATCGATGATGGATTGAATAATGTTATATGGCTGTCCGGCATTACGGGCGGCCATTTTTTATGGAGTAACTATAGAGTATAAATGAAACGAGTTGCGATACAAGGATTTAAGGGATGTTTTCACGAGCAGGCGGCGAGGGAGTTCTACGGTAAAGTGGATGGCGAAGTGCCCCAGTCTGTGGAATGTGATACATTCGACGGGCTATATGAGGCGTTATATTCCTCAAGGGCGGATGCCATTGTAATGGCGATAGAAAATACTGTTTCTGGAGGTCTTCTTCCCAACTTCGAATTGCTCAGAAAATACAATCTAAAGATAAAAGGCGAAGTATTTCTCAGAATAGAACAAAATCTGATGGCGCTCCCTGGACAGAAAATCGAGGACATAAAGGAGGTCCGCTCCCATTATATGGCAATAAACCAGACTCGTCCTTTCTTTCGCAACTATCCCCATATCAGGCTGGTGGAGTCAGAAGACACAGCTAAAAGTGCTGCCGACATAGCCCGTGAAGGCAAGATGGGGGTGGGGTCGATTGCCTCCAGACTTGCTGCTGAACTCTACGGTCTCGAAATACTCTGTCCCGGAATCGAGACCTACAAGCAGAATTATACGAGGTTCCTAATTCTCGATGACAGTTTGCAGGTGCCTCAGGACAAAATAAACAAAGTATCTCTCTGCTTCACCCTTCCTCACACCGCCGGATCCCTTGCACAGGTCCTTACGATAATGTCTTTCTACGGAATGAACCTCACCAGGATTCAATCGCTTCCAATCCCGGGGCGCGAATGGCAGTATTTCTTCTATGTAGATATAAAATTCGACAATTATGAACGCTACAGGCAGACCGTTTCTGCTGTGCGTCCCTTGATGGAGGATCTTACAGTGCTTGGGGAGTATGTGGCGGCAATATAAAATGAACATTTATGATAATCCGACCGGCAAAAAGGACCGAAAGCGTCCAAGAATATTATTTTTCAAGAAAATTGAAAGAAATCGGCAGAATGAATGCCGAGAAAATAGCGCGTGGAGAAGCCCCTGTCATTAATCTTGGCATCGGCTCTCCGGACGGTATGCCTCCGCAGGAGTCGATAGACGTCCTGTGTGAAGCAGCCCGTCTTAAAGACAGTCACGCATACCAGAGTTATGTCGGTTTGCCTCAGTTGAGGGAGGCATTCGCGAAATGGTATGAGCGCTGGTATGGCGTCCAGCTCAATCCTGACAAGGAAATTCAGCCGCTTGTTGGCTCCAAAGAGGGTATTTTGCTCACATCCCTGGCTTTTCTTGACAAGGGCGACAAGGTTCTTGTGCCGGATCCGGGTTATCCGACTTATTCCTCCGCCTCAGAATTGGTAGAGGCACAGATTCTCAGATATGACCTTAAGGCCGAAAACGGCTGGCAGCCGGATTTTGAGGCTCTGGAGCAGATGGACCTTGAAGGTGTGAAAATAATGTGGAC
>JBJEBO010000410.1:0-8025 GCA_051870155.1 Candidatus Cryptobacteroides sp. | reverse complement strand
GCCATCTTCGAGGTGAAGGCAAAGGACTTCCCGATTGGAAGTATTTGTGGTGGAGGTCGTTACGACAATCTCACCGGCATCTTCGGCCTGCCAGATATGTCAGGAGTGGGTATTTCTTTCGGCGCAGACCGAATTTACGATGTTCTCAAAGGGCTTGACAAATTCCCTTCAGAAGTTCGCTCGACCACAAGGATTCTTTTTGCCAATATGGGAGATGCCGAACTCAGATATTTGATTCCTATAGTGAAATCACTTCGTGAAAGCGGTATCTCCTGCGAAATCTATCCTGAATCTTCCAAACTGAAGAAACAGTTTGACTATGCCGATAAGAAAAGCATACCATTCATCTCGATTACAGGTACCAGCGAGGCAGAGCAGAGTGTAATCAACCTCAAGAATCTTGCTTCAGGCGAACAGAAATCCTTCGCAAAGGACGACCTCGCCGGCATCATTTCCTTCGTAGGCTAACACTAGCGTTTAACCCTCTCCTATCCGTCGATTGATTTAACAACTAATATTTCTAATAAATATAGTTGTTCAATACGACAGATTATTATCGAGATTGAAGAAATAGACGACAAGAGTATCGATTGCTATAGAGATGACAATATAAATCACCGCTGTAAGTGCGGATGAACCATTTTTCTGGTTCAGACCACTTACAGCGGTGATTATCGTTATAATTCTGAAAAGAAAAGTTATCGACAGGAATGAATATAAAACTATTTAGAAGCAATGTATTCGTTGTAATCTTCCATCGAGCGACGGATCACATCCTTTGCTACATCGGGACCATAAATGCTGACAAACCTCATCCTGATGGTATTCTCGCCAGGGATGTCCTTATAAGTCGTGAAATAGTGAATGAGACGCCTGATGATCTGGGTAGGCACCTGCTCTATGTCAGTCATCCCTCCATAAACGGCATCATCCTTAAGAACTGCGATAATCTTGTCATCCGCCTGGTTGTGGTCGAGAAGCCTCAATCCTCCGATAGGCCTTGCCCTTACGATTACGTCACCGTGGGTCACATCTTTCTCTGTGAGCACGCAGATATCAAGCGGGTCGCCGTCACCCTCCACGTCGAAACGAGCGAGAGCCTTGTTTGTAAGCTCAGCCATCTTTGGACCGCAATATGTACGCGGAAGAAAACCGTAGAGAGATGGGACGATGTTTGAAAATTTTTGCGGACGGTCAAGGGAAAGATAACCAGATTCCTTGTCCACTTCATATTTTACGGTATCGGTAGGGACTATTTCTATGAACGCCCTGACTTCATCTGGAACTGAATCTCCGAGGCTGATACCGTGCCAGGGATGTGCTTTGTGGGATGTACTTATATCCATATTGGTTGTTTTTTCATATTCATATCAGAACCACGCAAATTTACTTTCAAAAATTTCTTAAAGCAAGGATAATTTGATTTTTTTGATAATGCATCTTCCTATTTATAAAAAATTGAAGATTATTTGGGGTTTTGCGACAAAAAATCACAGTCGTTAATGTGGATATGCTATATCTTTGCAAAAATTCAATTTACCACATTTATGTTTTCCCATTCACTGAGACTGATGACCGGATTGACCGCCCTGTCATTAACCGTCCTGACGACGGCGTGTAGCGTCAACGATGAATTTGACCGTCTTTACGATGATCTTCCTTTCCAAATGGACAAGATAGCACGTCCTTCTATCCCTGATAACCGTGTCAGCATTGGTGATTTCGGAGGAGTAGGCGATGGAGTGACTCTGAATACCGAGGCCTTCGCAAATGCTGTGGAAGCTCTTGAATCGATGGGGGGCGGCCATCTGGACGTTCCGAAAGGAATATGGCTCACCGGTCCGATAACCTTGAAAGACAATATCGACCTTCATATCTGTGAGAATTCCGTGCTGCTCTTCTCGGATGATAGGTCGCTCTATCCTATCATAGAAACCGTGTTTGAAGGTCTGGACACCAAACGCTGCCTCCCTCCTGTGAATGCTGACGGTGCGAAGAACATCTCCATCACCGGAGGTGGCACCATTGACGGGAACGGGGATTCCTGGCGTCAGGTGAAGCGTTCGAAAGTGTCTCCATCCCAATGGAAATCCATCCTTGCAAGCGGAGGATTCACCAATGAAAAAGGAGACGTGTGGTATCCGGATTCAACATCCTTCCGCGGATCTGTGGTGAGCGATGCCTTCAACGTTCCTCAGGGACTTCAAACCGATGAGGAATGGGAGGCTGTAAAAACCTATCTCCGTCCGGTGCTCATTGGACTGAAGAACTGTGAGAATGTACTTCTCGAAGACTGCCTTTTCCAGAACTCTCCGTGCTGGAATATTCATCCATTAATGTGTAAGAATGTTATAATCAATAATATAAAGGTTCGTAACCCTTGGTATTCCCAGAATGGTGACGGACTTGACATCGACTCTTGCGAGAATGTTATTCTTGTCAATTCTTCATTTGACGTCGGTGATGACGCAATTTGCATCAAGAGCGGAAAGGATGAGGATGGTCGCAGAAGGGCTCGCCCTTGCCGCAACCTCATTGTTGACAATTGCATCGTTTTCCACGGCCACGGCGGATTCGTGGTGGGAAGTGAAATGTCAGGAGGTGTCGAGAACATCGTGGTATCGAACTGCCGTTTTCTTGGAACTGACGTCGGACTCCGTTTCAAGAGCTGCAGAGGCAGGGGAGGAGTCGTACGTAATATTTATATAAATGACATTGTGATGACGAACATCCCTACCGAGCCTCTTCTCTTCGACCTTCATTATGGTGGAAAATCAGCCCTTGAAGCTGCTGAAGACGGCAAATCAGCTTTCGACATCGAAGAAGTGCCTGCAGATGAGACGACTCCTGAGTTCCGCGACATTTATATCAGTGGAATCTGCTGCAGCGGTGCTGCAAGGGCTATGTATTTCAATGGGATTCCAGAAAAGAACATAGCAAACATCGTTGTTTCCGATAGTGAAATCACTTCTGTCAAAGGTGCAGATCTGAGATATTCCAATGGGGTGGTTCTTGAGAATGTGAAGGTCAGCCAGTCTTCTGGCAAGGGATATTCTTTCGCCAACTGCCGCAATGTGGCTCTAAAAGGTTGTTCCGATGCAAACGGTACTGTCTCAGAAAATGATGTGTTTGTCTATAATTCAGCTGATTTGAAAATTGACTGATAGAGAATCACTTGTGAAATTTTAATGATAGAGAGTTATGGGAATAAATAGATTTGCTTCCGCGTGTCTTGCGCTCCTGCTTCTTTCCGTTACCGTGAACGCCGCATCGTCCGGAAACATCGTGCTCCGACTTATGGGAGATTCCACGATGGCAGACAAAGATCTTTCTTATGGAAATCCAGAAAGAGGGTGGGGACAGAGGCTGAAATCAAGGGTTGACTCCTGCGTCACTGTGGCAAATTACGCCCAGAATGGCAGAAGTACCAAGAGTTTCATCACCCTGGGACTGTGGGATAAAGTCAAATCAGAGCTTTCCGAAGGGGATTGGCTGCTTATCCAGTTCGGACATAACGACTCCAAAGAATCCGATACAACCCGTTATGCCGCCCCATACGGAGCCTATAGCGACAATCTCAGGACTTTTGTCTCCTATGCACTTGAGGTCGGGGCAAAACCGATTCTCCTTACTCCTGTCTCAAGAAGGTGGTTCGATGATGAGGGCCGACTCAAGACAGAATGCCATGGAGACTATCCGGATGCTATGAAAAAGGTTGCGGAGGAATTCAATATCCCGCTTATCGATGCAAATGCCATAACCCAGAAATGGCTCATAGATCTTGGAGACTATGCTTCAAGACAATATTATATGTGGCTTGACAAAGGCGTGTGTCCGAAACATCCGGACGGACTTGTTGACAACACCCATACGAATGTCGCCGGAGCGAGGAAACTTGTGGATCTTCTTCTTCCGGAACTCCTGAAGGTTATCACTCCTCTCGAAGGTCATATCATCAACTATGACTTTGCCGTGGCGCAGGATGGAAGCGGTGATTTCTTCACTATCCAGGAAGCTGTTGATGCGGCACCTGATTATTGCAAGCAGGCTGTGACAGTGATTTATGTAAAGAAAGGCGTTTATGAGGAAAAAGTTACTATTCCAAGGAATAAGGAAAAGCTCCATATTATAGGTGAGTCGCTTGCCGAAACTATTGTAGTATATGATGATTATGCTCTGAAACTCGGCTCTACAGGATATCCAATGGGCACTTCAGCCACTTCGACCGTATTTATCTATGCTCCCGACTTCCTTGCGGAGAATATAACTTTCTGCAATATTTCAGGTGAAGGTGAAGGCGTAGGTCAAGCTTGTGCCGTGACTGTTGATGCTGACAGGGTCGCTTTCATAAATTGCCGGTTCGCCGCCAACCAGGACACAATCTACACCTTCGGCAAATGGCAGAGGCAATATTTCAAACACTGCATCATAGAGGGCACCACCGATTTCATCTTCGGGGCATCCACTGTATGGTTCGAGGATTGTGATATTATAAGCAGGAAAGACAGTTATGTGACAGCCGCTTCCACCCCTGAAGGCGCCGAATTCGGCTATGTCTTCAATAATTGCCGTCTCAGACACGCGGAGGGGGTGACCAAAGTTTATCTCGGACGCCCTTGGAGACCTTATGCAAAGACTGTATTCATCAACTGTGAGCTTGGAGACCATATCCTCAAGGCGGGATGGCACAATTGGAACAAGGAATATGCTGAAAAGACAGTTCTTTATGCAGAATATGGAAGCAAGGGCCCCGGTGCTGCAACCCCAACTGAAAGGGTGAAATGGAGCAAACAGCTTTCAAAGAAGGAGGTTGCCAGATATGTTCCTTCAATTGTTCTTGATGCAGGAAGCGAAATTGACAAGAATGGCAACAGCGTTCATACGGAGTGGTTTTTCAACAATATTTTCTAACTTTAAGGCAAAGAACTGAAAGATGATAGATATGCGCTCCAGAATTAATCTGTATTTAGCACTTTTGAGCCTGTCGATGGTGATGCTTGTGGCCTTGCCACAGCATTCAGCAGCAGCCCGTCCGGATTTTATATTTGAACATTATTCTTCGGAGGACGGACTCCCGCACAATTCTATCACACAGATTCATCAGGATGCCAAAGGGTATATCTGGGCGTGTACGTGGTATGGTCTCAGTCGTTTTGATGGCAACACCTTTGTCAACTACACAATGATGCCTGGCGACTATGTGAACCTTTCACATAACAGGATTATGAGCATCGACGAGGATGTCAACGGTTATCTTTGGCTCACGAGCTACGACTATCATCTATATCGTTTCAATCCATCGGAAGAGACATTTGTATCCATACAGGATGAGGTTGAAGGTTTTCCGGAGACATCGCAGAAAGTCTCATTGAAACTTCTTGATTCAAAAGGAAATGCCTGGGTGGAAATTCCCGGTATAGGATTGTGCTGTATTTCTCCGGACTTGGTTGTAACGGACACTTTCGGATCTGAAAGGACCCTTATTACAGCTGTTTTTGAGACTCCCGACGGCAGTATATTCGTGACTTCAGAATCCGGACTTCACAGATTGAAGGAAAGTTCAGTGAACACGGTGTCACGTATTCCTGATTTCTTCGCATATACAAGTATCGACGGCCGACTTTTCTTCCTTTCGCGCAATGTGCTCCTTTCCTTGAGTCCGGATTTTTCCATTGTAAGCCGCATAGACCTTTCTACCTGTGGAGCCGGGACAGCTACTTCAATGATTGTGACTGGTTCAGGAGATTCAAGCAGGCTTTGCATCGGTTTTTCGCAGGGCGCTGTGGGCGTTCTGGATTCAGCATCTGACAAAATCGAGGTATCAAAAGGAAACATTGGTGAGATAACTGCGCTTTTTCCTGATTCCCAGGGACTTCTGTGGGTTGTGACCGACAGACCTGGAATATGTTCATTCGATTATCATACAGGAATTTTCAAACATCATCTACATTCAAGGAATGTGATGTCCTATTATAAGGACAACAATGCCAAGGTCATTGAGAAGGATGGAATGGTTTGGGTGAAGATGAATGAATGGGGATTCGGATATTATGACAGGGAGAGCGGAGAGATAGTCCCTTTGGATAATGTGAAAGAATTGCCTCAATGTCGTTTTATGAACGGAGTAGCCTGTTTCGAGGTGGACAGGACCGGTGTGCTGTGGATGTCAACCGCCCAGAGGGGGCTTGAAAGAATTACTGCGATTACTCAGAAAGTGGATGTAATTGTTCCGCCAACCCAATCTGAGGACATAAGGTCTGCATCGGAAATCAGGGCTATGTTTCAGGACAGCAAAGGAAATGTCTGGATAGCTAACAAAAGCAGGGAATTATTCCGTTATGATGCTGATTTGAAAAAATGCAGAAGATTTCCTGACCGTACCTCCGGCGACATAGGTGTGGTCTATTGCGTTTTTGAGGATAATGGCGGCAATATCTGGCTAGGCACAAAGGGTGACGGCCTGGTGCGTATGACCCCTCATCCTCAGGATGATGCCTATTCTTACAAAAGATTCAAGGCTGATTCGAACAAGAGTTCTTCGCTCAGTTCAGACAATATATATTCAATCACCCAGGATCTTGACGGAAGAATCTGGATAGGAACTTTCGGGGGGGGCATCTCAATGCTTCCAAATCCGGATGCGGAAGATTTCGTAACAATCTACAACGATTTTCCGGACTATCCGGAGGAGTACGGTGACAGGGTCAGATATGTTCATTGCACTCCTGACGGAAAGATGCTTGTGGCTACAGTCGGAGGACTTATTTGGTTTACTCCTTCCGACAACACGCAGAGGACGGTATTCCATTTTGTGCATAAGATTCCTGGAGACATCCGTTCCCTCGGCAACAATGACATTATCCATATTTTCACCGACCGCAGGGGCTTTACGTGGTTATGTACCTTCGGAGGTGGACTCAACAGGATGACTTTCTCCGATGGAAATCCTCGTTTCGATGTGGTTTCTGAGAAGGATGGTCTTGTCAGCAACATCGTCCTTTCAGCTGTAGATGACGATAAAGGAGACATCTGGATGGCTACCGAGAGAGGATTATGCAAATATGATTTCGTATCAGGCTCAATAACAAACTACACGAGATACGACGGAATAGTTCCTACCTCTTTCAGCGAGGCAACTTCTTCCCGTCTTTCCGATGGTCGCCTTTTGTTCGGAACCGTCAACAACGTCTATTGCGTCGAGCCATCCCGTTTCGCTTATACTCCGGCTGACCCGATGCTTGCCATCACCGGCTTCCGTCTCGGGGACAAAAGGATTCCTTATGAGGGTAAGGTTGTGGTTCCATACGATTGTTCTTTCTTCAGGGTAGATTTTGCATCCTTGAACTTCACTATAAAAGGAAAAATCAATTATTCCTACAAGCTTGAGGGCTATGACAAAGACTGGATTTCCGCAGTGGACAACAGGAGTGTCGTATATTCAAGGATTCCTGCAGGAAATTATGTCTTCAAGGTCTCAGCGGCCGCTGCGGAGGGAATGGCGGACAGGCAGACGGTGAGTCTTGCCATCCGTGTGAAACCGTCGTTCTGGGCTTCTTGGCCTATGGTTCTCCTTTATTGCGTCGCGACCCTGCTTCTTATAGCCTTCCTTCTCAGACTTTTGGTGACATCGGTAAAACTTCGCAACGATGTGAAGCTTGAGCAGGATCTCAACAAAATGAAAATGAGATTCTTTACCAATATCTCCCACGAACTCAGAACCCCTCTCACCCTCATTCTTGGAGGTATCGACGAGGTAAGCAAGAATACACCAGAAGGGGATAAGACCCAATATGGAGTGAACCTTGTGTATAAAAATGCGAGAAGGATGCTCACCCTTGTGAACCAATTGCTTGACATCAGGAGGATTGTTGATGGGAAATTGCATCTCAAGGTGAAGCAGATTGACATAGTAGCGCTTTTGAAGGACGTATATGATGATTTCAGGGATATGGCTGCCGAGCGCCAGATGGAGATGAGGCTTACTCATTCCGTTGATTCCCTTATAGTTTGGGGAGATGCTATGAG
>JBJEBO010000409.1:0-1721 GCA_051870155.1 Candidatus Cryptobacteroides sp. | reverse complement strand
TCTCAATGCCAAAGATGTCGAAAATTGCATCCCTGTGGTTGAAGAAGGTCCTTTCTGAGAGGGGTGCGTGGGTGTCGTTCAGCGGGCTCTTCCTCCACTCGTCGCTGATCTCCTGGAGCGAGATGTAGTTCCGGCGGCTGAGCAGGTCCACCAGCCATATATACCTTTTGAAAAAGTTCTTTGCCATAATTGCGTCGTCTTTATTGTTTCACGGTGCGAAGATAAGTATTTATACTGAAAAAATGTGGCAGTGAGGGATGGATGCAAAAATTCAGAAACCGATCTTTCTGGTGGTTTCCTTAGAGTTGCGGCTGAATTTCTCTTCATGGCACAACTGCATCATAGTGGCGATATCCGGGACAGTGCCTTCCAGCACTTCCTGCATCGTAGCCTTGCGGACAATGTTGTCGATTTCGCCACCGCTGAAATCAAACGCCCCGGAGAGCCTATCCGCATCGTCCTCGGTTAAGGATGGAAGCTTGTCCATCCAGATTTTTCGTTTCGCCTCGACAGAAGGCTTTCCGAGCTCTATCTTGAAGAGGAAACGGCGTTCGAAGGCAGAGTCGAGATTGGTGGCTAGATTGGTCGTGGCGATAAGGATGCCGTCAAGCTTTTCCATTTCTTCCAGCAGGATGTTCTGGATGGTGTTTTCAGTCTGGTCAACGCTTGATCCGCGGCTGATATCCTTACGCTTTGAGAAGAGACCGTCTGCCTCATTGAAAAGCAGAATCGGCTTGATGCTGCTACGCTTGCACTGATTGCGGTAGCGCGTGAAGATATTCTTGACGATCTTTTCGCTTTCGCCGTACCACATACTCTTGGATGCGCTGAGGTCAACGTGGATGATGTCGCGTCCGGTGGACTTCGCCCATTGTATCACGGACTCCGTCTTGCCGGTGCCTGGTGCTCCGTACAGAAGCACTGCTATTCCCTTTGGAAATCCCTTGGCGCTGAGCCTTTCGGTCAGCGTGATATAGTTGTCCTGATTGAGCGAATCGCCTACCATTGACAGCTGACGCTGCTCGGACTCGGAGAAGTACAACTGTTTGGCGACAATGTCACTGCAACGGATAAGGTCCTTTGAATCAATATTCTCCCGGAATATCTCGGCATCCTCCTCGAAATACAGTTGCTTCCCTTTATCGGTAAGGCCCAAAGAAACATATTCACCGAACAAGGAACTCTCGCTTCGGATTTCGACCAGGTCCATACGCTGAAGCTCGTGTTTTTCTTGCTTGAACTCATTGAGTTTGAGCATGCTCTTGTTGATGGGGAAGAGGATTCTCAACTCCCTGCTGAGGTTGATCCCTTCGGGACAGGAGTTGCAGGCAAGGTAAAACAGCACCCTGTCTTCTGCAGATGGGATTATGCCGACGGTTTTGCTGATGCAACTCAGATGACGGTTGCTTTCTTCAAGCTTCTGGAGGGCGCGTACCAGCTTTGTTATGCTGCCCTCTTCATCCGAGTCATATTTTCTGCTGTCGTGGAAGAATTCACGTACCCGCCTTGCGAATGAGTAACGGTTGCGGCAATCGAATCTGTCCCCGAATGATTTGTAATCATCTTCGAGCAGGATTTTCTGTCCTTTGGCCGTAAGGGTCATTTCGCTGCGCTCGTCATTGAACTCTATAAGGGATGACTGCGTCAGGGCTGTTTTTCCATCCAATAAATCGCGCCTTTTGGAGAAACGCATTCCGAAGGACTCATACATATCCTCAAAA
>JBJEBO010000408.1:0-8062 GCA_051870155.1 Candidatus Cryptobacteroides sp. | reverse complement strand
TGGAGAATCTCCAAGGAAGACTTTATGAAAGATGTGCGTTGCATCGATGACCTCAAAATCAGGGCTTCCGCAGGTTTGCTCGGAAACGACAATGTGTCCGAATATATGTTCCTCGCTTCATACGGTCTCTATAGCAGCAAAATCGTCTATCCGCTTTCCGGAGGTTCGATTTCTTCCAATCCTGCCTACGGTCCGTCCGGAGTTCCGAACACTGACCTCAGTTGGGAAAAGACACTTTCCTACAATGTCGGATTCGACCTTTCTATGTGGAAGGAGAAACTCAGTCTCGAAGTTGACGGATTCTATAACTATACTTATGACATCCTTACCTTCCAGTCTTCCGGATTCCCTTCATCAATGGGTGGATATTATCCGACTTGGGTGAATCAGAATGCATTGGATTCTAAAGGTATAGATATCCAGATTTCCCACAGGAACAAATTTATGGCCGGCTCACATCCGTTCTATTACGGAATCAGCGCAAGTTTGACCTATTCAAAAACCCGCTGGCTCAAATATAACGACGATCCAAACATCCCTTCAGGCCAGAAGAGGGTTGGCACCACTTATGGAACCTTTATGGCTTGGCAGGCAGACGGTCTCTATCGCAGCGAGGAGGAAATCGACAATTCTGCTTGGTATGGTACCCGTCCTTGTGTCGGCGATATCAAATATGTCGATATCAATGGAGATGGCAAGATTGACAACCAGGACAAGACAATCATCGGTCGTCCGAATATGCCTGAATTGACTTTCGGTCTGAACATTAACTTTGCTTGGAACGGCATTGACTTCAATGCCCAATTCACAGGCGGAGCCCTCTTTGACGTCTCAATGACCGGCACATACTACAACGACAATGATGACAATACCATCTGGACACAGACCTTCAAGGAGAACGCCAACTCTCCGCTCTATCTTGTGGAGAATGCCTATAGCATCTACAATCCAGAAGGCACCTTCCCTCGTCTCACCCTCGGTGGTACGGGACACGGTGGCGATAACGGTCTCTGCAGTACATTCTGGATTCGTGACGGTAAATATATCCGTCTGAAATCTGCCCAGCTCGGTTACACCTTCCCTTCAAAATGGATGTCCAAGGCGAGGATTGAGACCCTCCGCATCTTCGTGGAGGGACAGAACATCTTCACAATCGACGGACTTCCTGCAGGAATCGACCCAGAGTCTCCGGGAGTCAACAACGGTTATTATCCTCAGCAGCGTCTGCTGATGGGTGGTCTTACAATCACATTCTAAAAGGAGGACGGCAATATGAAAAATATTACTAAATTCATTCTGGCAGCGGCCCTTTCATTCGGAGTTTCCTGTACTTCATACCTGGATATGACCCCGACCGACCGCGTTTCCGACAAAGTCCTCTGGCAGACTACCGAGACTGCCGAGTACGGCGTCAATTATATTTACAGCTATGTGCTTGACATCTACAATGGTCAGTCTTCCTATGGATTTCTGACAGAGGCTCTTACAGACCAATTCAAATATGGGTCATATAACTATGTCGTAACAGGTCTCATTCCAAGCGAGTTCTCATACGGGGACGAACTGACTATGACTCCGGGCTATGTGGATGCTTATATGGGAAGTTGGGGAATGCTTTACACTGCAATCCGCAAGACAAACCAGGGACTTGCATATCTTGAGGCTTATGGAACAATGGATTCAGCTGACAAAGCTCGTCTTCGTGCCGAGATGCGTTTTATGAGAGGCTATATGTATTTTGAACTTCTCAAACGTTACAAGGAAATCATAATCTATGACGAGAACCTCACTGCAATTGTCAAGGACAAGGAATTGTCTCCTCGCGAGACCGGATGGGATTTCGTTTATGATGATCTCCTCGCGGCAGCCGAAGTCCTTCCTGAAAAGGCTCAGGCAAAAGGACGCATCAATAAGGGTATGGCTTGGGCGCTGATGACCCGTGCAATGCTCTATGCAGAGCGTTATGACATCGTCAAAACTGCTGCAGAAGAGGTTGAGAGACTCGGATACGCCCTTGAATCCGACTATGCCGATGCCTGGGGCAAATCCATTGCGGACGGCAATAATGAGGCCATCCTCCAATATGTATTCGACCGTTCCAACGACGTTACACACGGTTTCGATTTTTATTACACCCCGGGTGGTGACTATTATGCTGTGGGAGAGGCTGGAGGCGGATATGCCGCACCTACTCAGGAAATGGTTGAGTCATACGAACTTGCAACCGGAGGATTCCCTGATTGGACCCAGTGGCACGGAAATACGACTGACACTCCGCCATACAACCTCCTCGAACCTCGTTTCAAGGCTTCAATCCTTTATAACGGTTCTTCCTGGAAAGGTCGCACAATCGAGCCATATTTGGGCGGATGCGACGGCTTCTGTCAGTGGAGAATGGAGCAGGAGCCTAAAGGTCGCACTACTACCGGATATTACCTTCGTAAAGGCGTTGATGAGGGACACGATGTAATCACACAGCCTGGAAGCGTCCAGCCGCTCACAGTGCTCCGTTATGCAGAGGTGCTTCTGAACAAGGCTGAGGCCTGCTATCGTCTCGGTGATGAGGCAGGTGCGAATGCTGCTGTCAGGGCGATTCGCAGCAGGGTTGATCTCCCATATTCCGACAAGTCCGGTGCCGACCTTTGGAGCGCAATCCGTCAGGAGAGAAAGGTGGAATTTGCATACGAAGGTCTTTGGTATTGGGATCTCCGCCGTTGGAAAGTTGCTCATAAACCTTATCCTGAGGGACTTTCAGGCTATCAGCAGCACGGACTGAAGATTACCTTGGATGAGGCTTCGGGAGAATTCACTTACGAATACATAAGCGTCGATGACAAAAACAGGAATTACCCTGAGAAATTATACACCTTCCCGATTCCTCAGTCCGAGCTCAGCAGCAATGCGAAAGTGGAACAGTATCAGGAATGGAAATAATGGTTGAACCATCTTAAAACAAGACAGTTATGAAATATAAATATAGTTTGATCGCTCTCTGCGCACTGGTCTTCCTAGCTTCCTGCCAGAAGCCGGAATATGTGCTTCCGACAGTTGAGCGCCAGAGTATAACCAGCATTTCGGCATACTTCAATTCAGGCGACTACAACGGTCTCCTGCTTGCAAGGTATGAGGTGACTGAGTTTCCTGAAGACGGACGTTTTGTCATAGAGGTGCCGTATTATTATCCGGAGGAATCTGACGACCAGACCACTATGTATATGACTGATGTTCGTGTCAAGGCTGAACTTGCCGATGACTGCAGCATTTACCCTCCTTTGACTGTGCTGGATCTCTATGAGGAGAACCAGTTCACCTTTACCGATGCGAAGGGCCAGTCGAGACCTATCATAATCACAGGAAAGAGGGTGAAGTCTTCAAATGCCACACTCCGCTCATTTGTTCTTGACAATCTTAAGCTTGAGGGTTTTGTCGATGATGATGAGAGGGCTATATATCTATTTACTGTTGAAGATCTTTCTTCTTGCACAGCAACGGCAGTGGCAAGTGCTCACGCAACTGTGTCAACTGATTTGACCAAACCACGCAATTACAATGAGCCTCAGGAGGTTGTTCTTCTTGCTCCTAATGGAAAAACAGAAATAGTATATACTACTAAGAAAGCGAATCCGGACAAGATTGCTCACGGTTTCAATGTGAATTCAGTGCGTCCGCTCTTCAATTTCGAACCTTCAAGCCGTCTCGGTACACCTCCTTATAATGTTCCGACCAATCCTTCAATGGCTTCTGTCGAAGGTTATCTTGTAGTATGTATGGGCGACGGTTCTACCCCGATTTATCTTGATGGACAGACCGGTGCCAAGAAGGGCGAAATCGTCCTCGGAAGTGCGCAGGCAGGTGCAATTGCAAGTGATGAGGCTGGAAATATGTTGATTTGTAATCATATAACTGATGATCCTTACTCCGGTACCCTCAGTTTCTACAAGACCAGTTCGGTTTCAGCCGCACCTACCCTCTTCTATGAATATGTGAGCGAGACAGCTCTTCCGCGCGGAGGCAAGATGGAAGTGAGTGGAGATCTTGATGGCGATGCAATGATTACAGTGCTCTATGAAGGAGTTCCTGGTGTGACAGCTTCCCAGCAGTTCATTTCAATAAAAGTATCAGGCGGAGCAGTGGTTGAGGCCAAGGATGTGGATGTATCTGCAGCCGGCTTGTTGTGGGGAGCAGTACCGACGAATGCCGGAGCGATGGCTCCTGCGTCCGGAAAGGATAACGGAGGCTGGTTCTACGCCTCTTATAACGATGGCAGCCCGGTAGTTGACTGGATTCGTCCTGACGGCTCGATGGGAGCAAGTCTTGGCACTTCGAATGGTGGGGCTTGGGCTTGGAACGCCAACCAGCTCGACTGCAAGAAGTATAACAATGCCGAATATCTTGCTTTGCTCATCCTGAGTCATTTCCCTGCTTGGGGAGTCGGTCCTACACTCATAGTTTATGACGTCACCGAGATTTCCAATTTCAAGGGTGAAATTGATGCATCAGACGCCATTGTGGTGGGAACTGGTATAGAGTGGTTCCAGTTTGTACATACTGATGATTCAAGCTCCTGCGGAGATGTGCTCATAGTTCCGTCAGCTGATGGTTTCAAGGTATCCATCTATTATTTTGACCAATATGCCGGAGCAATTGGAGGATATGTTGCCGACTGTATAAAGAAATAGTGATGAAACGATTGGTTATATGTGTGATGATTGCAGCCACAACATTGGCGTGTGGCTGCACATCAAAATCTTCCACGATTCCTGATTGGCCTTGGAATGAGGAGGATAATACTGAACAGGAACCTCCTGAAATCGAACCGAAGGAGGAATGGATTGACGTAACGTCACAATATCCTTCGCTTCCTGAGGGAATTACTATTGTAAACTGCAATTATTGCCTGTCAAAACCGGCTTCTGTATTCCTTGCTATTGCTGACCTTTCAAAGGTGAAATTGGATCTTTGGTGCATCGACGACAGGGATATGAACGGAAGCTCGGAGCCTTTCAGGACTCCGTCTCAGGTTTATGAAGATGTTAAATGTCCAGTTGTAATCAATGCCGGCTTCTTTTATGCAGATGGTGGAAAATATTACAGTGCATCGCTCGCTGTGCGTGAGGGAGTCCAACTTGCACATAATATCAACTATGCTTCCGAGGACTGGGTGAAGATATATTATCCTACGAGGGCAGCTTTCGTGAAGAATGACGATGGTTCGTTCTCCGCTTGCTGGAGTTATTTCAACAATGGTGAGGCTACAACCTGGCTCTATCCGGCTCCAGCTCCGAACAAGTGGGGAGAATCCCCTAAGGCGACACCGTCGTCTTCCTATCCTGAGGGTGCTGTGAAGATGGAGACGGACTTCGCTATCGGTGGAGGTCCTGTGCTTGTGAAGGGCGGCAAGGTGGTGGACAGTTATGTCGCAGAACTTTTCAACGGTCCAACCGGAATCGCTCCTGATTCAGCCCAGCCGCGTACGGCTGTAGGATATATTCCTGAAGGAAAGGGCAAAATTATGTTCTTCGTATGTGAGGGTAGGCAGATGACTGAAGGTGTGGCAGGATTTACTACTGCCGAGGTTGCCGAGATTATGTTTAACCACGGATGTACGGAGGCCATCAATCTCGATGGTGGCGGCTCAAGTTGTATGTTGATTGGAGGGGCTGAGACCATAAAGGTTTCTGACGGAAAACAGAGGGCTGTGGCCAGTACGTTGATGATAAAGTAAATATAATAATGACGATAAAACAAAATACATCCCTAATACTAGCCGCCCTTCTTACGGTCGGCACATTCTTCCTCGCCTCCTGCGAGAAAGGACCATACGAATACCCTTGGAATTCCGAATGGGACAAATACGATGAGCCGGAACCTGATCACGAGCCGGAACCTGATCCTGATCCTAAGCCGGATCCGACACCTGATCCCGGATTCAAGGGCAAGGCAAGATATGTTTGGGTGAGCTGCGAGGGCAACTGGGAGGAATATGCCAACAATCAGGCAAAAATCATAGAGGAAATCGGCAAAATCAAGAATTGCGGATTCACCGACCTTGTAGTGGATGTGCGTCCTACCAATGGTGGAGTCCTCTTCAAATCAACTTACGCCCAGCCTCAGACAAAAATGGATTGCTGGACCGACAGGGGCTATGTTTTCATAGATCGCACTGCCGATTTCGACTATCTCCAGACCTTCATCGATGAAGGACACAAACAGGGTCTTAGGGTAAATGCCGTCATCAACACCTTCGTTGGAGGATGCCTCTGCCCGTATGGTCTTGGCTCTGATGGAATGTTATTCAGCGACCCTTCAAAGAAGGCTTGGGCATCAGTTGTCAACACCGCCGATGGCTTGAAAAACACAATGGACTTGCTTGACGACGAGGTCGATTATGGGGCAAAATTCCTTTCCCCTGCCAACCTTGAGGCTCAGGACTATGTGCTCGGAATCATCGGCGACCTTGCGAAATATGATGTCGATGGAATTATCCTCGACCGTTGCCGTTTCGACGACTACAGCCTCCAGAGTGATTTCTCGGATGCTTCCAAAGCCGGTTTCGAAGAATATATAGGAAGAAAGGTCACAGATTGGCCTGGCGAGGTGATGGCTCCGGGGCAGGATGCATTAAAGAAACCTGTGAGCGATGTCACGAAAAAATGGCTTGAGTACAGGGCGAAAGTGATTCACGACTTTGTCGCAAAGGCTGCCGACAAGGTTCATTCCGCCAATCCGAAGATTCGTTTCGGATGTTATGTAGGTGGCTGGTATTCAAGTTATTATTATTCCGGAGTCAATTGGGCGAGTCCTAAATATGACCCAAAGGCAGACGGATATTACTGGGCTGGTGACAATTACAAGGATTTCGGATATGCCGACCTCTGCGATTATATGTTCATAGGTGCATACGCTTCATCATCAAGCATCTATGGTAACGGAGAATGGACAATGCAGGGATTCTGCAAGCAGGCTGCAAATCTTTTCAAGGGGGATGTCCCGTTCAGCGGTGGTCCTGACATCGGCAACGGTTCCGGTTTCGAGAATGGCGGCAAGGGGACGCTTATGCCTGACATCGTAGATGCCTGCATAAACTCCAGCACCGACGGAATGTTTTTCTTCGATCTCTGCCATATCCGTATGTACGATTATTGGAATGACATCAAAAAGGCGTTTGACCAATATTTGGCTACTGTAGAATAGATCTCTCCATTCGAGAAATCTACAAAATGATAAGACTATTTATTATAACATAAAAATGAGACCTACATACTTCAAATCATTGGCAGTTCAATACAAAAATGAACTGCTTGAAAATATCCTCCCATTCTGGCTGGAAAAATCCCAGGACAAGGAATATGGAGGCTATTTCTCCTGCCTTAACCGTGATGGAAGCGTCTTCGATACGGACAAATTCATCTGGTTACAGGGCAGGGAAGTGTGGATGTTTTCAATGCTTTACAACAGTTTTGAAAAACGTCCCGAATGGCTTGAGACGGCTCGTCAAGGTGCGGAATTCCTTAAGAAATACGGTCACGATGGCAACTACGACTTTTATTTCTCACTCACGCGTGACGGCAAACCTCTCGTCCAACCATACAACATTTTTTCCAATACCTTCGCCTGTATGGCTTTTGCCCAGCTTGCAAAGGCAACTGGAGATCCCGAATATGCGGAAATCGCCCGCAAGACGTTCAACAGGATTCTTGAGCGCCGGGACAATCCAAAGGGACAATGGCTGAAAGCATATCCTGGCACTCGACCTATGAAGGATTTCGCCCTTCCGATGATTATATGCAATATGGCTTTGGAAGTCGAGGACATCATCAACGATCCTCAGTTGATTGAAAGGACCATCGATGAGAGTGTACACGAAATCGTGGACGTATTCTGGCAGCCTGACCTCGGAGTCATCCTTGAAAATCTTGCTCCGGACGGCAGTCTTGTGGATTGCTTTGAAGGAAGGAAAGTGAACCCGGGACACGACCTTGAGGCGATGTGGTTCCTTATGAATATCGGCATACGCAGGAATGACATTAAACTGATACATAAGGCTGTAGAAATCTCCCTG
>JBJEBO010000407.1:0-8114 GCA_051870155.1 Candidatus Cryptobacteroides sp. | reverse complement strand
TAGCTCGATTAAGAATAAGGGTCTCCTCATTCGGTATTTGATTCATCAAATTACGCAACGACTCCACATCATTATTTGCCTCATAGACAAGACATAAGAGTTCGGTTACATCTTTACACAAAAGATAATCTTCATTATCCAATGCCCACGATAAAACCTCCCCTAAATATTTCTCTGACTCCGAGTATCGTTTCAGCCGATAACAAACATTGCCAATGTCCAATTTTGCAAAATTCTCATAAGCAACTTTACCTGCCTTATGATAATAGCCATCTGCCAACTCGAATGCATTCAATGCCTTTACAAAATCCAAATTGCTATAATATAACGATCCTATTTGAGCATACAAAAGCCCTTTAGAAAAGTCATCTTCTATATAATCCAACAATTGCTCCGCCGCCATATATGAATACATAGCATCCAGATATCTGTGGTCATTCTGCTGTATTCTTCCAAGATAATAATACGACCTAAATAATTTGCTGAAATCATTTCGTCTCTTATAGTATCTCACAACAGACACCATAAGCGAATCATCTGTTTCATCTATGAAACATTTATCCTTCGCTTGAGCCAAAAGCAGTTGATAATGATTAATAGAATCCCCCTTCAATGAGGAAACATCTATTGATTGCAATACCATCAATGCGCTGTCCGGGCGCTCATTTATGAAAGTTTCTATATTCTTAAATTCATTCTTATTTGTACAACCAATTATACAAAGAAAACTTATTAGAATAAATGTGTTAATATACAATCTTTTCATACAAAGAGGAGCCCGGTCGCAGAGCAATGAGGTTAATTGAAGTTTGGATTAACAGGAATGGCAATCGAGGCGGGTTTCAGGCCTTTGCCTTTGACTGTGAGGGTTAGGGCTGAATCAGATGGGGTTTCGCTGCTCTGGAGGATTACCGTCAGTTTACCGCAGAAAGTTGTCATTTCCGGTTTATGGAACGGAAGGAGGCAGGTCGGGTCGCCATTGGCAGCAGCCTTGAAACTACCTGCACCTGAAACACTGAAAGACAACATCCTTGATTCCACCGGACACAGATTTCCATCCTTGTCCACTACAGAAGCCGTGACATAAGCCAAATCCTTTCCATCTACCTTAAGGGACTCACAATCAGTCGAAAGAACAATATGATGAGGTTTTCCGGCAGTACGAACGTATGCCGTGTCAACAGCTTTCCCATCAACATCGTAAGCCACCACCTTGAGTTCGCCAGGAGTATATGGAACCGTCCACATAAGCCTGTAACGACCGTCAACATCCTCCCTCTGGGAACCCTGTGATTTCGGAGCATCGGTAACCTTGGTCCTTATGCCAAGACTCTCCCCATTCAGGAAAAGTTCCGCTGAATGCCAATTTGTGAACACGTGAACAGGGATTTCTTCCCCTTCATAACCCTTCCAATTCCAATGCGGAAGGATGTGGAGGGTGGACTCCGACGGATTCCACTGGCTGCGGAAGAGATAGAAACGGTCCTTTGGAATGGACGCAAGGTCTATGATACCGAACATCGAGCTATGGTTCGGCCAGGCATCGTTGTCATAAGGGGTAGGCTCACCAAGATAATCGAAGCCGGTCCAAACAAACTGGCCAATCACCCAAGGATAATCATCCTGCATAGAAAAATCCACCTCCGGAACATTTGACCATTTGCAAGCATCCACCTCATAAGAATTGGAATGATGGTCAGGATCTGATACGCTAAAACGCCTCTCAACAGGGAATTTATACACTCCGCGGGAACTTACGGTAGATCCGGTCTCGCTTCCAAGCACCAAGCCGTGACCCACTTTGTCATAAACCTGAAGATAATTCCAAGGATGATAATTTATTCCGACAATATCATAAGTGTCTATGAAACCGTTTGCAAGAGAGGCCTTTACATAATTCAAACCGCAAGTAACCGGTCTTGTCGGGTCCTCACGATGGCAAATCTCCTGAAGGAATTTTCCTGTCATCCAACCGTTGTCCTCAAGTTGTGAAGGCACCTCGTTTCCAACACTCCACATCACCACGGAAGGATTGTTGCGGAAATGATGAAGCATATTCACCATATCCCTTTCGGCCCATTCATCAAAGAAGCGATGATAACCATTGGCACATTTAGCCACATCCCATTCATCGAATGCCTCAACCATCATCATCATTCCCATTTCATCACAAAGACGCACCAATTCAGGGGCCGGGACATTGTGGGAAGTCCTGATGGCATCGCAGCCCATATCCTTGAGCATCTTGATCTGGTGGCGGATTCCCGCCTCGTTGACAGCCGCTCCGAGAGGTCCGAGGTCGTGGTGGTTGCACACTCCTTTGAATTTGCGAACCTGACCATTCAAAAAGAAGCCCTTTTCCGGAACATATTCTATCTTTCTGATTCCGAATGAAGTGGAATAAGTGTCCACATCCTGTCCGTCAACGATGATTTTGGTCTCGGCAGTATAGAGAGCCGGATCTTCAGGGCTCCACAAAAGAGGATTGTCCACAGTGAAAGTCTGGAGGAGAGGTTCCCCTTCCCTGACCTTGAAATTCTTGCTGGACACGGCTTTCTCCACGCCCTCACGGTCAATGATTCTTGTGACTATATCCACTCTGCGTCCATCCGCGCCCTCAACAAGGGTCTCAAGACGCACTGAAGCGTATGCAGCAGAGACAAACGGAGTGGTTATATAAGTTCCCCAAACAGGGATATGAACATCGGAGGTCTGGATAAGATGCACATTCCTGTAAAGACCGGCGCCAGGATACCAGCGTGACGATTGCGGAAGATTCTCAAGATGCACAGCAAGCACGTTCTCCCCTTCCCTTACGAAATCCGTTACATCGCAATGAAAGGCATTGTAGCCGTATGGCCAGAAGCACACTTCTTCTCCGTTCACATAAACCCGAGCCTCGCTCATTGCTCCGTCAAAAAGCAATTCAGTCCTTTTGCCAGGCTCCACTGTGAAACTCCTGCGATACCATCCGCAACCCACATAAGGAAGACCTCCGGTCCTGCCTGTCATCACAGCAGTATTGTCATCGTTTGGCTGTAGATCAATATCCCTGCTGAAAGGACCATAAATGGCCCAATCGTGCGGAACGGTCACATCCTGCCAAGAAGAATCATCATAATCAGAGGCATATCCTCCAGCTGCTTCTCCAAGATGGAATTTCCATCCTTTCTCCAAAAGGACCTCGGTCCTCTGTGCATTACAAGGGAACAGCCCCGATGCAAGCATCGCGGCTGTAACCACTGTCAATATTTTGTTTATGTTCATAGGTAAGTTTAGTTTACAGATGAATAACCAACGGCTCCCTGAGCCTTAACCTTAGCCTTGAAATCGGCAGGAATCTGCTCATAGCACTCGACAGAACCAATCATCGCATCGAGGTCTATGTCATTGAGATATGCAGCAGCATTTGCCGGATCTTCGTTGATGAGGCTTGCGCACTGCGCCGCCTTGAGGAAATCTATAGGAAGCATCATAAATGCGTCAACCAGACCGCTGAAATTGAGTTTTGCTTCCGGGGTGAGGGCGAACATTCGGCGGATAACCGCTTTCTTTCCATCAAGGACGCTTCTGCTCTCATCCTTTGAATAAACACATTCCACTACCACAGGTTTGTCACAAGAAGCCTCTTCAAGAACCACTGTTGCGGCGAGTTCCTTTCCGTCATACATCCAGCATCCGGCCTTGTTGAAACGGGAATACGGGATTTCCACACCGTTCACCTTGATCTGGGCAGGAGGAAGGATGTTGTCGAAAATGACACTAAGTTTCCTGGTCGGGCACATACCTTCATATTCTCCCTGTCTTGCACCTATTTCAACCACAGCCTTTCCATCCTTGACCGTATTGGTCACAAGAGTGATTGCATAGTCGGAAGTATAAGCCTGGGTGTTTCCGTCATCTTCATAAATCCTTGTTGAAGACTCACTTCCGCCAGGAGCCACAAGAAGACGTATTTCATTGTTCGCTTCCTGGAGATTCTGAATTTCAGGAGAAGCCATAGGGATGATGGCACCGGCCTTGATGAAATAAGGATTCTCATCAACTGTATATTTCGCACAGATTTTTGCTCCACCCTTTACCACAGTACCGGTTACAACATCATACCAGTCTGAGCCTTCAGGAAGCCACCAGGTTGTCTCTGAAAGACCTGTGACAGGGTCGGAAGGAGTAGCCACCGCAGCGGCAAGGATATCGTCTCCGAACATATATTGCTGATTCCAGTTATATGACTCCTCGGCCTCAGGATAGTCGTAATACATTGGACGGCACATAGAGACGCCTGTATCGTATGTAATCCTCGCCGCGTTGTAGATATATGGCGAGAGGCTGTATCTCAGACGGATGGCATCCTTCATAGCCTTGTAATAGTCAGGGAACATCCAGATACGCCTTTCAAGGGATGCGTTCTTTGTGCTGTGGGTCTTGAAAATCGGGGTGAACACTCCGAACTGGAGCCATCTGGTGAGCATCTCGGCATTTGTGCCTGAATCTCCTTTGGCATTCATATGGCCTCCTATATCGTGGCCCCAATATCCATAACCTACATTGGATGCAGTTGAGGTGAAATATGGAAGGTAGCTCAGAACCTGCCAAGTGCAATAGGTGTCTCCTGAAAAACCGAGCTGGTAGCGATGGCTTCCCAAGCCACCCCATCTGTGGTAGATGAGAGGACGAGGAGCCATCTTGCCCTCTGATTCAGTGCGTCTTACCTTATCATCAAAGAAAGTTCTGTTGAGCCAGAATGTGTTGCTGAGCTCAGGAATGTATCTGCTCCTGCGCCATTGCTGCCAGTCGAGCCACCAGAAATCTACGCCCTGCTCCTCAAGAGGATGAATCACTGAATTGAAATATGCATCAGCCCAATTTCTGTCGTCTATTCTGAAAGGAACAGGAGCCTTCTCCCCTTCCTTGCCGCTCGGAGCCTTCGTTCCTGCGAATTGATACTGCTCTTTTCCATAGATATAACCCTCCGGACCATCATATTCGGAAGTTCTTGAAAGATAATCCTTAACGAATGCCTCATAACAATCTTCGTTAGGCTGGATGCCGGAAGCGGGATGGAGGTTGAGGGAAGTCTTGAGATTGAGATTGTGGATATCCTTGAGGAAATTGGAAGGATTCGGGAACAACTGTTTCTGCCAAGTGTAACCTGTCCAGCCGATATTTTGTCCGAAAGCATCCTTTGGAGCATCCTTCACCCTGAGGGTCCAGGTCTCGTGCCAGTCCATATCAATCACCATAATGTCAATCGGTATGCCCATTCCTTTGATATCTTTGGCAAGGTCAACAAATTCAGCATCAGAATATTGCCAATAACGGGACCACCAATAACCGAGGGTGTATTTAGGAGGCATAGGGATACGGCCCGCAACTTTGATGAAGTCTCCGAGGGCAGCCTTATAGTCGTGCCCATAAGCGAAGATATAAAGGTCCTGGCATTCAGCACCTTCACGGGCAGCCACCCAAGTTTTCCAATCGCTGTCATCCTCGACGAAGAGATGGCGCTGACTCTCATCCACTATTGCCCAGCCATCGCGTGAGGCAACACCTTTGTCGAAAGGTTCTATGGTGGTAATACCGTCACATCTGTCGAGGGTGCGGGTGGTGCCGAGGAGGTTACCGGAATCATCAGAATCCGGTGTCCACACCACTTTGCGTACTCCCTTCGGAGCCGATGCGTCAGTCATTGTAAATTCCACCTTAAGATTCTTTCCGTCGAATTTGCCTTCTCCGGTGTAGGTGAGCTTCAGGGCTGAAGTGGTTATTGTGACACCTTTGCCTCTTTTTGCTGTCTTGAATTGTGGTACTTCAAGGCGACGGTTGACTATTGCGAGAGTCGCCCTATCCTCGAATGTGCCGTCCGCGCTCCATTCCATACGGATGAGCTTAGGGGTGAGCACAGTGAAACGGGCGTTGCCGCAGACCACTTCGGCGGCAGGATCCGCCTTCGGATTATAGGTTTCGGAGGCAAAAGTTATCAATGACAACATCAGGGCTGATAATATGGTTAATACTCTTTTCATTATTTTGCAGGGGTATTGATTACAGACTGATTGATTTCGCGGAACTTGGCCTCATCCACCTTCACAATGCGGTCATAAGTCATAATTCCATTGACCTCCACCTCCACATCCGTGGTCTGGGTATAAACGGCTGCTGCGGTTCCGCACCATATATAATGCTTGAGCAATTCGGCATAAGCCTCATACTGGTCCATAAGTTCCTTTTGGCTGTGCTTAACATCGCCATAGCCCCAGTTCTTGTCCTTCTTCCACAAATGTCCCTCTACCGGGTAGCCGATTCCGCCATATTCTCCGAGTACATTCACGAATTTGCCCTCTACCGCATTCATAGCAGGCTGCGGATAGTGGTGGCAGTCCTGGATGTCTCCGCAGAATTCAAAATTTCCTCCGGATGACTGATTGATGAGCCTTGTAGGATCCTTCTCACGGGTGAAATCCACAACCTTGCGGGTGTCGAACTGGCCCCACGCCTCATTGAAAGGCACCCATACAACGATGCACTGGAAACATCTGACAGCATCAATAATCTCTGACCACTCTTTATAGAAATTGTCTTTCCACTCCTGAGGAACGACGCAGTCCGTTCCGTCAAGGAAACTGTCACGCGACCATTTATTGCGCTGTCCTTCAGCAATTTCCGGCTCACGGGTGTCGATAACGCCCTTGCAATAGTCTCCGATGCACGGCATATCCTGCCATACGAGAATACCCTCAACATCAGCCCAATAATACCATCTTGCCGGCTCCACCTTGATGTGCTTGCGAATCATATTGAAGCCCCATTCCTTGGTTTTGGCTATGTCATAATGAAGCGCCTCATCTGTCGGAGCTGTATATAGACCGTCAGGCCACCATCCCTGGTCGAGAGGTCCGAAATGGAAAAGCGGTTTGCCGTTCAGAGCCATCCTCTTGCTATAGCCCTTCTCCTTGCATACTGAGATTTCACGCAATGCGGTGTAGCCATCCACTGAATCAATCACTTTACCGCCTCTGATAACACTGATTCTCACACCATAAAGATAAGGATTATCCGGTGACCACAGATTAACATCGTCTGTAAAGAAATTCATAATAAAATCTTCTCCATTTCCGCCGCAGGCTTCAACATCCGAAACCACCTTGCTACCCGGCTTTTCAGCGCTATAGCCAATGCCGCCTTCAAGAAGTTCAAATTTCACGACATCGTTTTGCTGAAGATTCTCAATATCAATGGACACTGTATGATTACCTCTCTTGCTGTCATAAACGACATAATAGGAGTCTATATGGGTATTTGGTACGCTTTCAAGCCATACGGTCTGCCAGATTCCGGTCACCGGAGTGTACCAGATGCTCTGAGGTGCATTGACCTGCTTTCCGCGAGGCTGCCACGAATCATCTGTAGCATCCCAAACCCTCACTTTCACTTTGTTGCCCTTTGCTTTCACAACAGATGTAACATTCACAGTAAAAGGAGCATAGCCTCCCGTATGTTCAGCAAGCAGCACATCATTTACATAAACGGAAGCCTTCCAGTCCACAGCACCGAAATGAAGAAGGACATCCTTGCCTTTCCAGCCTTTTGGAAGATCGAAGGTACGCTCATACCAGAGAGCCTGGTTTTTGCCTACCTGCCTGCCAACACCGGAGAGAGAGGATTCCACAGCAAAAGGAACAAGTATCTTTCCTTCTGGAGTAAAGCCTTCTGCATCTGCCGGAGTGATTGCATAATCCCACATACCATTGAGATTCAGCCAATTGTTTCTCACCATCTGAGGACGGGGATATTCCGGGAGCGGAGCCAAAGGATTCACCTCGTCAGCCCATTTCGTCCTGATTGTCTCCCCAGCAGGCTGCCAAGGGGAGGATGCAAAGGAAGCCAGCGCAAAGGCGGCAAGCGAAAAAATAGTAGTAAGAGTTTTCTTCATAGTGAAGCATATGTTAAAATATTCGTTTACAAATATAATATTTTCAGACTTCCCATCTTCCGCCTTTGCCGAAAATAGTCTGTGTAAATTCTTCAAGCCAACCGAGTCTGTAGAGGATGTCTATATTTGTGAAACGGCTTCTCATAAAACGAATGAACGAGAAGGTCTCTTTCAGATGTTC
>JBJEBO010000406.1:4985-8128 GCA_051870155.1 Candidatus Cryptobacteroides sp. | reverse complement strand
CTCAACCCTTCTTATCGGTGTCGCAATCGGTTCATCCCTCGGAATGGTGCTTCCTATCTCCACTCCGCCGAACGCCATCGCTCATTCAACCGGAATGATTCAGCAGAAGGAAATGGCTACAACCGGTCTCATTATGGGTGTGATTGGTCTTGTACTCGGCTATACTATGCTGATATTCCTCGGCTCACACGGACTTATCTGATTTGTACATAATCAATAACACTAACAGATATGGCTTATTTTTCTTTTTGTGGTCATCCGATGAATGTAAAACGCTGCGTATCATTCCTGATCGTATGCATAATAACATTCGTCATTGCGCTCCTTCCGACTTCAGTTTTCGGAACGGATCCGGTAACCAATGAACCTTTGTTCACCCTCACTCAGCAGAGGGTCATCGCCATCTTCGTTTTCACAGCACTGATGTGGATTCTTGAAGTTATTCCGACTTGGACCACTTCCGTTGTGGCGATTGTCTCCATCCTTTTGACTACATCAAATAAGGGACTTGGCTTCCTTATTGCAAAGGATAATATAGGACAACTAACTCATTACAAGGATATTATGGCATCTTTTGCCGATCCTGTGATTATGCTGTTCCTTGGAGGTTTTGTCCTTGCCTTTGCAGCTACCAAAGTAGGTCTCGACGTTCAGCTCGCCAAGGTGATGCTCAAGCCTTTTGGCAAGAATCCGAAAACAGTGCTTCTCGGTGTCCTTCTTGTAATCGGTTTCTTCTCAATGTTTATGAGTAATACCGCTACTGCTGCAATGATGCTCACGTTCCTCACTCCTGTACTCGCAACTCTTCCTAAGGATGGCGGCGGAAGGATATCCCTCGCTCTCGCCATCCCGATTGCTGCTAATATCGGAGGAATGGGTACCCCGATCGGAACTCCTCCGAACGCTATCGCCCTCGGAGCTTTGAATGAAGCTGGTTTTGAGATCAATTTCCTCGACTGGATGCTCAGGATGGTACCTTTCGTAGTCGTTATGCTTCTTATTGCCTGGGTACTTCTTATGAAGATGTATCCTTTCAAGGCTAAAACTATCGAACTCAAGATTGAAAGTGGCAACATCAAGGCTACTCCTTTCCAGAAATATGTAGTTTGGATTACTTTTGCTCTCACAATTATCCTTTGGGTTGGAGAAAGTATCTTCAAGATTAACTCAAATATCGTGGCTATGATACCTTTCGCAGTGTTTTCTGCGACAGGAATCCTTAAGGCCCGCGATCTTGACAAAATCAACTGGAGCGTTCTCTGGATGGTTGCCGGAGGTTTTGCCCTCGGTACCGCCCTCAACCAGACCGGTCTTGCTGCAAACCTTATCGAGAATATCCCGTTTGCAAGCTGGAACGCAATTGTTGTGATGATTGTAGGTGGCCTGATCTGCTACTTTCTCTCAAACTTCATTTCCAACTCCGCTTCTGCAAACCTCGTGGTTCCTATCCTCGTGGTTGTCGGAACAGCAATGAAGGACATCCCTTCTTTCCAGGCTCTCGGTGGAGTTCCTGCAATGATTATCGGAGTGGCAATCTGTGCTTCTTTGGCAATGTGTCTGCCTGTCAGTACGCCTCCAAATGCTTTGGCACATTCTACCGGTATGATTACTACAAAGCAGATGACCACAACAGGTATCATAATGGGTGTCGTAGGTATTGTCCTCGGCTACCTGATGCTGATTTTCATCGGATTCTGATGTTTTGTCGGAGTCTGAAATAAAATAAACGTGTGTTATGAAAACTAAACTTATTATTGTATCACTGGCGCTCCTCGCTTCCGTCTCGGCTTTCGCTGCTGACGGAGAGGAGAAAGGCCAGAAGAAAGAAGCTGTCAAGGAGCATCTTCAGAACCATTTCAAGTTTTACGGTTTCATCAGGAATTATTTCACATTTGATTCCAGGGAAAGCGTTTCAGGAATTGGTAACCTTTTCTATTACCTTCCTAAAGACGTTGCGATGAACGGAACTGGTAATGATGCTGTTGATCTCAATGCTCAACCTTCTTTCCGATTTCTCGCCCTCACTTCCCGTGCAGGCGTAGATGTGTCCGGATATGAGGTCGGCAATGTTAGTTTTGGTGCAAAAATCGAGGCTGACTTTTATTCAGGACTTACTGGCTCGACCGGAACCGCTGCTTTCAGGCTTCGTCAGGCTTTCGCAACAGTCACTTGGAAAGACCTTCCTATGTGCTGCGACCAGAAGGCTTCCGTTGCTTTGAAAATCGGTCAGGCCTGGCATCCTATGGCAGCCGATATGCCTCACGTATTCAGCCTTGAGGTCGGTGCTCCATTCGGACCTTTCTCCAGGACACCGCTCGTGAATATGGACGCCAACCTTGGCAAGCACTGGACTATTACTGCTGCGGCCATTTGGCAGATGCAATATACATCGAACGGTCCTTCAGGTACTTCTGCAGATTATATGAAATATGGTTGTACTCCTGAAATTTATGCTGGTGTGACATACAAGACCGGAGGATTCCTTGCGAGAGTAGGAGCTGATATGGTCAGTATCAAGCCGCGTTGGCAGGGAACCAATTCTGAAGGTGTGACTGTGAAGGTTAAGGACAGGATTACCACTGTTTCTCCTTTCATCTATGCCCAGTATTCCTACAAGTCGTTCTCTGTCAAGGCAAAGACTGTATATAGTTCTGCCGGTGAGCATTTCAACCTTATGAGCGGTTATGTGAAAATGAAGGAGAACAATGACGGAAGTTGGGAATATGCTCCTCTCCACAGTTCTTCATCTTGGCTCTCACTCTCAGTGGGCAAGAAATGGCAGGGTGTTCTCTTCCTCGGTTATGTGAAGAATCTCGGTCTCGGCAAAGAGGCTGACCACAACATCGCCGCTGGGGACATCTATTTCTGCAAGAACGGCTTCTCCAACCTGAATCAGATGTATCGCATCAATCCTGAGGTGATGTATAATTTCCATAAATTTACCCTCGGTCTTGAGTGGCAATACACTGCCGTTGAATATGGAGAGAATTTCAACAAAAAGGCTCTTGCTGTCGATAACCGCCATTGGGTAGGCAACCACAGGGTGCAGATGATGGTGAAATATACGTTTTAAAGTATTATTAATCAGTATTTTTGTAGATTTCTCGACTAGCCCTTCGGGCTTCGCTCGAAATGACAAACAC
>JBJEBO010000406.1:0-4885 GCA_051870155.1 Candidatus Cryptobacteroides sp. | reverse complement strand
TATTTTTGTAGATTTCTCGACTAGCCCTTCGGGCTTCGCTCGAAATGACAAACACCTGTCATCTCGACCGACCGAAGGGAGTGGAGAGATCTCTCTAAACTTTAAGGAAAACCTTATGCTTGTAAAGGAAATAGAGGACGAGCCAGCTTATGGTTATGTAGCCGGTGTACATAAGTACGGATGCCCATGCTTCAGGCAAAAATGAGCAGAGTCCCCCGAGGAAGAATTTAGTTATGCCCCAGAATCCGACAATTCTCTGTAAGAGATAGATGGTTATGGAGTTCAGCCCTATAACCCTGAAAAAGAGAGTCCATTTCTTATGTCCCTTCACATCAATTATGTAATAGAAAAGGGCGAACAGTGCAAGGGAATAGGCGCCTACTACAAGAACAAAGGAGCTGGACCACAGCATCTTGTTGATAGGAAAATCCAAACTCCATAGCAGTCCGGCACCGAGCATAACGACGGATGCCAAAAACATATAAAGCGACTTTCGTGCTCCTGAGATTTTCTCTTCCGGAAGCCTGATGAATTCTCCGGTGAACATTCCAAGCATCGCTGTTACGATGGCTGGCAAAGTACTCAATAATCCTTCCGGGTCGAATCTGCCACCATCATAAATCAATTTTCCTGGCATCAGCAACCTGTCCACATAACCCACAAGGTTGCCCTGCATAGATAGAGGATCTGCGCCAGGAACATCAGGAGCCGGTACGAATCTGATTAGGAGCCAATATCCGATGAGAATTACAGCGGCAATCACAGCCCTTGCTGCAGATTTGAAATTGATGAACAGGATTGCTGCGAACATCCAAGCGAGTCCGATTCTTCCGAGTACGCTGGCAACCCTCATATTGGCGAAATCAAGTTGCAGGCAACCATTATAAACCATTCCGAGCAGAATGAGGATTGCCGCCCTTTTGAAGATTTTAAGATAGGTCTTACCTTTGGTGAATCCAGATGCCTGTTGTTTGGAATACGAAAATGGGAATGATATTCCCGCAATGAAAAGGAATAGCGGGAAAATTGTATCGTGATGTGCAAGTCCGTTCCATTGCACGTGTTTCATCGTCTGTGCGAGAAAGCAGTCCGCCCCTCCTTCAAATAAACTGCAAATGGCAATCACCAAACTGGCGAAGCCCATAATGAACATCATATCGAACCCTCTCAGGGCATCCAACGACATCAGTCTTCCAGGTTTGTTTTCCATAGTGTTGCTAATTATATTTTTCTTTTTATTCGATAAATATAATCAAATTTGCCATAATGATGTCCCTTATTAACCTGATTTGTTGCATTTCTTTAGTCGATAGACTATTTTTGTATAATATTTCAAAGAATAATGATTGCTTTCAAAAACAAGACTCTCCTGATTACGGGCGGAGGTTCCGGTATAGGACGGGCAATAGCACTTGAATTTGCGCGCCGAGGAACGAATGTCATCCTTACTGGGCGTAGGGAAGACCGTCTTGCTGCAGTCGCAGCTGAATGTGCGGCTTTCGGAGTAAGGACATATTACAAGGCAACTGATCTTGAAAGCCGTGAATCTGTTGATTCTTTGGCTGAATACGTGAGTTCCAATGGGTTTCATCTGGACTTCATTGTCTTGAATGCGGGTGTTTCCCAAAGGGCTGCGACTCTTGAAACGGACTATTCCGTTGACAGGAAGTTGATGGAAGTGAATTATTTCGGTGCGATATATCTTATAAAAACTCTGAAATCCCATCTCCTCTCATCCGAAAGGATTCACATAGGGGTGGTCTCATCTATTTCAGGTCTTTTCGGCTTTCCTCTTCGTTCGGCATATTGTGCTTCGAAGCACGCACTCTTCGGCTTTTTCGAATCATTAGCCTTGGAATATCCCCACATAAAGGTTACTATGCTTGTTCCTGGCAGGATAAGGACAGACATTTCTCTCAGTGCCATTATGGCGGATGGACGCCCTTCCGGTCAGATGGATCCGGGACAGGCAAATGGAATGCCGGTGGAAAAATGTGCTCGTATTGCGGTGGATGCGATAGGGCGTGGCAAACATCAAAAATTAATAGGGGGAACGGAACTTCTGATGGCATTTTTCTATCGTTGGATGCGTCCGTTGTATTGGGCATTGGCAGGTAAGGTTTCAGCAAGATAAACAATATAGAATTATGGCGTATAAAGACAAAGTGATCTGCGGTATTCAGCAGGTGGGAATCGGAGTGGACAATGTGGAGAAGGCTTGGAAATGGTATAATGAGGTGTTCGGCTTCAGTACGAAAATTTTTGGAGATGAGGGCGTTGCGGAAAAAATGTTGCCGTACACAGGTGGAAAACCCCAACGCAGATTCGCCATACTCGTGCTCAATCTTATGGGAGGCGGCGGATTCGAGGTGTGGCAGCCAAAGGGAAGGGAGCTCAATTGGCTTGCCGGTCAGGTGGAATTGGGAGATTATGGAATAGATGTGTGCAAAGTGCGCTGCAAGGATGTGCAGGTCGCTTATAATCATATAAAATCTACTGGAGCTGAGGTCCTTTGTCCTCCTTGCAAGTCGCTTTTAGGAAAAGGACATTTCTTTGTCAAGGATTTGTATGGCAACTTGTTCGAGGTTGAGGAGGATGACTATGTCTTCATCGATAGCCAAAAGCCTTGTGGAGGTGTGAGCGGAGTCGTTCTTGGTGTAAGCGATATGGAGCGTTCTCTTGAATTCTATAAGAAAGTGCTTGATTTTACGGAGGTTGAATATGACCGTACCGGAGTGTTCGAGGATTTGGGTTGTTTGCCGGGAGGTGATTTGAAAATGCGCAGGGTTCTTATCTCAAGAGGAGGAAAGATGGAGGGACCTTTGAGCGAGATTTTGGGGCCTGCTCATATTGAACTGGTTCAGCGTATAATGTCGGATGGAGTCAAGACTCCTTCAAAGATTTATGCAAACCGGCTGTGGGGTGATCCGGGATTTATCCATCTTTGTTTTGACATCAGGAATATGGACAAGGTCGGTGAGGCTGCCGGTGCTCTCGGACACAATTTCGTCTGCGACGGAGGTCGTGACTTCAAAATGGGAGAGGCTAACGGACATTTTACTTATGTCGAAGATCCTGATGGAACATTGATTGAGTTCGTAGAGACATTCAGAATCCCGATTCTCAAGAAATTCGGAATTTACCTCAATCTTGAAAACCGGGATGATCTCAAACCTCTGCCTCGCCTCATATCCAAGGCCTTGAGGTTTATGTAGTTCTCCAAAAACGTCAATTTTGGATATCTTTCTCCGAAGACTCTTTTGAACGGATGTATTTGAGTAGGATCAGATGTGCCGGTTCTGCCATATCGCCGTGGTCGAAGCCGTCAAGTTCAAGGAATGTAATATCTTTGTGACCGTTCAATTTCATCATCCTGACGAAATAGGCGGTCTCCTCATATCTTCCATATAGTTCCATTTCACGGTCTGCCGAAATTACAAGAAACGGTGCTGCATCACCTCTGACGAAATTCAGTGGGGCATACTCATCTATTGCCGGGGTAAGTGCTGCAATTCCCTGTTTCTTTCTTTGGGCAAAATGGGTTATAACCTGACCGCTGTAAGGGACTATTGCAGCCATCTTGTCCGGATCGATGCCGTATTTGCCAAGATATTTTTTGTCAAGAGCAAGCATATCCACAATATAGCCGCCTGCAGAATGACCGGCAAGATATATTTTGGAAGTGTCTCCGCCATACCTGGAGACATTTTTCATAACCCAATTGACGGCAGCTGCCGCATCTTCAAGGATTTCTTTCAACTCCACTTCGGTCGCGAATCGGTAACCGACTCCCACGACCACTGCTCCGTCACGAAGCAATGTGCCTGGGACCTCCCTGTGACCTCCTGTGAGTCCACCTCCGTGGAACCAAATTATGACCGGACGGTTTTCGCCTCCGTTTTCATAAGCCACATCCAATCTGCACATAGTGTCTGAATATGTGTCGTGTTCGGATTTGTAAAGAATGTCTTTTTCAAACTTGTAGTCGCGCGCTATGAGCGCTGTCGCCGATGCCGCTATCAGCAGACACAGGACAATGATTTTTTTGAAATGTGTTATCATAATGGTAAAAAGCCGTTGTTGAATGTGAGTAAATAACCAAAAAAGACTCGGAATTTCCGAGTCTTTTTGTTTGGTGGGAGCAGAGGGAGTCGAACCCCCGACCCTCTGCTTGTAAGGCAGACGCTCTGAACCAACTGAGCTATGCTCCCGTTCTTTTGATTTGGGATTGCAAAGATACGCAGTATTTTTGATTCTGCAAATTTTTATTTGCCTTTTTATTGAAAAAAGAGCAAAAAATAGGTCGCAATATATCTAACAAGCAAAATTAACGTTATATTTGCAGTCTCAATGGGGATGTTTTGGTTTTGACAGCATCAGACATTGGACGGTAAGCACGTCGGGCGTCGGGAGCTAGCCCGTAAATCTCAGTTCCCAAACAATTAGTTGGCAACAACAATTATGCACTCGCTGCCTAATCTACCAAGTAGTTTAGCTTAATCCCTGCCGCCAAGGCTGCGGCAGCGACGAGTATCCCTCCGGGCTTTATGCCGGTTATGTCCGGAATTTGGGGTATCATTCAAACCGGATGCACAGAGCGACTCCTTTAAACTCTGCCAAGTCTCAAAGGATAAGTTCGGGATGGCCTGTCTTTCGGCAGCCCCGAGCCGACAATCAAAGAAAGACTAAGCGTGTAGAAAGCCGCCTGGTGCGGTGTTTGGACGGCGGTTCGAGTCCGCCCATCTCCACTGAAAATGCCCCTCAGGTACCCTGAGAGGCATTTTTCGTAATCGTACCCCATTTTGTATCCTATTTTTTGGGGAGATTTCGGACTCGAACTTGAGTGAATTTGTGTGGAGGTGAGTGGAGGGAAAAGGTGAAATTA
>JBJEBO010000405.1:0-1740 GCA_051870155.1 Candidatus Cryptobacteroides sp. | reverse complement strand
TATTTATGTTCTTCAGGTGAGATCTCTCCACGCGCTTTGCTTGGTCGAGATGACAGAGGAAGGAGATCTCTCCACGCGCTTTGCTTGGTCGAGATGACAATATTGTCATTTCTAATTACCGAACCTGTCATTTCGAGCGACCGAAGGGAGTCGAGAAATCTATTGTTGTTATAGTTCGTTCTGAACGTCGCTGACGATTTCGCCGTCGAAGAGGTTGATGATACGCTGTGCGCAGGAAGCATCCCTCTGTGAGTGGGTTACCATTACGATGGTAGTTCCTTCTCCGTTGAGTTCCTGAAGAAGTTCCATCACCTCCTTGCCGTTCTTGGAGTCGAGGTTTCCGGTCGGCTCGTCGGCGAGAATCAATTTAGGGTTTGATACCACGGCGCGGGCGATTGCAACCCTTTGCTGCTGACCTCCGGAAAGCTGTTGCGGGAAGTGCTGGGCGCGATGGCTGATATTCATCCTCTTAAGCATTGCCGTCACCCTCTCCTTGCGCTCGGATGCGCTGATGTTTAGGTATCTCAGAGGCAGTTCTACATTCTCATACACATTGAGTTCGTCGATGAGGTTGAAGCTCTGGAACACGAATCCGATGTTGCCTTTACGGAATTTTGTGCGGTCTTTTTCCTTAAGTTTCGCCACCTCCTGGCCGAGGAGTTCGTAGCTTCCTGAAGACGGGTTGTCCAGAAGGCCGAGGATGTTAAGAAGAGTTGATTTGCCGCATCCTGACGGGCCCATGATGGCTACGAATTCGCCGTCACCAATTTCAAATGATACATTGTTCAATGCAGTTGTCTCGATTTCTTCTGTGCGGAACACTTTGCACAGGTCATTTACTTTAATCATAGTGTTTTGTATTTATTTGTTATTAATATTTATTCATTCAGATCTCTCCATTCCGGTGCTTTGCACCTCCAGTCGAGATGACAATAATGTCATTTCGAGCGGAGCCAAAGACCTTTGTCATTTCGAGCGGAGCCCGAAGGGCGGAGTCGAGAAATCTATTCCTATTTTGGATACAGTTCTTTCCATTCCGGATTAGTCTTTCCAATAAGTCCATTCTTTTTGCTCCGGCTCCATTTTTTCAATTGTTTTTCCCTTGCAATCGCTTCGTTAACATCTGAATACTGTTCATAATATACTAGTTTATGACAATTATACTTTTGTGTAAAACCCGGAATCAATCCTGATCTATGTTCTTCTATCCTTCTTTCGAGGTCATTCGTTACACCAATATACAGGGCACTGTTATTTGTTGATGACAGGAAGTATATGTAATATGTTTTGTACATTATGTTTTATATTTAGATCTCTCCACGCGGCCTTCGGCCTTGGTCGAGATGACAATTAGAAATCTATTCCGTCTTGATACCCTCTGCAGGGTTGCGGCGGACGGCGTGGATGGTCTGCCAGAGGATGGAGAGCACTGCAAGGACGAGGGATACCACGCAGGCAAGGATGAAAATCCAGGCGCTGAGCGGGATATGGTAGCTGAAGTCCTGGAGCCATCTGTCCGAAATATAATACGCCACAGGTACCGCCACAAGGCAGGACACCAGCAGCGGCGCGCAGAACTTGGTGAGCATCAGCAGGATGACCTCCCGGACGCTTCCTCCCATAATTCTTCTGACGGCAATCTCGTTTCTGCGCTGACGTATAAAGAAGAGCGACAGGCCTATGAAGCCGAATATTGAAATCAGAAGAGCTATGCCTGTGAACATCAGTACAATATGCAGG
>JBJEBO010000404.1:0-1744 GCA_051870155.1 Candidatus Cryptobacteroides sp. | reverse complement strand
GGGGACGGTGCCCGGACAGGAAGACTGCGCCGTCCGAAGACACTGAAATCCGGGAGTGGTTCAAGAACTTGAGACATTGATTCGAAATGTTTTGGCCAACTGAGGGAATACAATCTGGCCATATGGGCTAAAGATTTGACTGTGGCCAAAAAAGGGAAGGTATCAAAGTATTTATCGAAGTTTCCGTATCGTAATAGTTCATTTTATCGAACTTTGATTAGAATATTTTTTGATTTTATCGAACTTTAGGTATATTCGCACTGTAAATTCATAACAGAAGATGACAATACAACAACTGATCTCAATCCTATCCTCGCAGAAAGAAGAACTGGAAGCAAACAGCCTTGATTCTTTTGTAGACAGATATGAAGAGCCGCTGATCAATCTCAACAGCAAAATGGCTCAGGTTGTAATCGGAGTCAGGCGTAGCGGAAAGTCCACAATCTGCGAAAAGGTATTGCGTGAACAAATAGGTGATTTCGCCTATGTCAATTTCGACGACGAGCGGCTTGTCTCGCTGAAGACGGAAGAACTTGACCTCCTTCTTGAGGCCTTGTACCGAATCAACGGGGACTTCAAGTACCTGTTCCTAGACGAAATTCAGAATATTGACGGATGGCAGTTGTTTGTAAACAGGCTTCTTCGCCAGAGAATCCATATACTGATAACCGGTTCCAATTCCAAACTGTTGAGCAGTGAGTTGATGACCCATCTGACAGGACGGCATAACCGTGTCAACCTTTATCCTTTCTCGTTTCTGGAGTACTGCGTTATCACTGGCGTTGATACGAAATCATTCTCGACCAAGGCCAAGGCATTAAGAAAAAATGCCCTGGAGAATTATATGCACAATGGCGGATTCCCTGAACTGATATCGGAGAAAAACCGCCCCGGATACGTCAGCGGTCTCGTCGATGCCATTATCAATACGGATATTGCCAAGCGATTCAAGATACGGCACAAGGATGCGCTTAGGAAGATTGCCACTTATCTTTCAGACAATTACTGTCAAGAGTTCGTTGCAAAGACAGTTGCCTCAGAGTTCGGTATTTCCGACCACACCGCTGAGAACTACTATTCCTACCTGAAGCAGGCTTTCCTGCTGATAGGAGTGAATAGATTCTCTTTCAAGGCCAAAGACAGGATCAGGAACGAGAAGGTGTATGTGGTAGATACAGCCCTCGCAACAGACAAGGAGGGGACCATAGCAAGCGAGAACCTTGGATGGCGTCTTGAGAATATCGTCTGTGTCGAGTTGCTCCGCAGGTGCAAGCCGCTCTTCCGCGACCTTTTCTATTACAAGGACGCCAGCTACGAAGTGGACTTCGTGGTTTCTGACGGTGGCAAGCCAGTGGAATTAATTCAGGTCAGCTATGACATCTCCAACAAGAATACAAGGAAGAGGGAAATCAATGGGCTACTGGCAGGGGCTAAAGCTCTGAAATGCGACAAACTCACTCTCATCACATTTGACTCTTCGGAGACCGTCATCATGGATGGGAAGACGGTTGAGATTGTCTCGGCAATAGACTGGCTGTGCACCAGGTGAGCATCCATAAAACAGGAAAGTGACCCATAAGATTGGACATATAATGAAATGCCTATAGAAAATCATTTCTATAGAAAGAGTTTTATATTGTTGTCCTCACTCATGACTGTCAGCCTGACATCATCATAATTATAAAAACTCATGGCACAGATCCGTTGTGTAGTTGAACGCATCACATACCAGAACCCGGAAAAC
>JBJEBO010000403.1:0-1744 GCA_051870155.1 Candidatus Cryptobacteroides sp. | reverse complement strand
ATCCTTATGCGAATGCTTTCAATGATGGTCCAATCGGATGCAGTTGGGCATCAGACGAAACAGGAAGCCCGGCAAATCCGGAAGTCCACGAGCGCAAATGGGAAATTGATTCCCATTGCTATCCGATTCGTCTTGCCTACCATTATTGGAAGACCACCGGTGATGCATCCATTTTCGGAGACATCTGGCTCAAGGCAATAAGGACCACACTTGAAACTTTCCGCACACAGCAGAGGAAAGACGGTCTCGGACCTTATTATTTCCTCAGGGTCACTGACCGTCAACTTGATACCAAATGTTCGAAAGGCTGGGGAAACCCTGTCAATCCTGTAGGTCTTATCGTGTCTTCATTCCGTCCTTCGGACGATGCCACCACATTTGACTTCCTTGTTCCTTCAAATTTCTTTGCTGTGACTTCATTGTGCAAGGCCGCTGAAATCCTCGAAACAGTGAATGGGGAGAAGGCACTTGCACGTGAATGCCGTGATCTTGCATCAGAGGTAGAGAAGGCTCTTGCAAAATATGCGGTTGTGAAACATCCTAAATACGGAAAGATTTACGCATTCGAGGTGGATGGATTCGGTAACCGTTTCCTGATGGATGATGCCAACGTTCCGAGCCTTCTTGCTATGGCGTATCTCGGAGATGTTGATGTTAAGGATCCTATCTATCAGAATACAAGGCGTTTCGTATGGAGCGAGGACAATCCTTACTTCTTCCGCGGAACGGCTGGTGAAGGGATTGGCGGACCTCACATCGGATACGATATGATCTGGCCTATGAGCATTATGATGAAGGCTTTCACTTCCACAAATGACAAGGAAATCAAAGAGTGCATTGAGATGCTTATGACCACTGATGCCGGAACCGGTTTTATGCACGAGTCCTTCCATAAAGATGATCCTGCAAACTACACAAGGTCTTGGTTCGCTTGGCAGAACACCCTCTTTGGAGAGCTTATTCTCAAGATTATCGAAGATGGTCGTTTGAATGTACTTAATTCTATAGATATCAAATAGTTAAAGTATATATAGGAAAAGCCTTTGGAAGACACTGTTGAAAAAAGTCGAATTATTTTCGCTTCATTCAGAAAAATGTCTTATAATTGCACGAAATTTTGGGGACGGGGGATGGAATAGCCCATTCCCCGCAGCCCCACACAAAAGAAACGTGTAATATACTTAAAATAATTATGGAGAAACCAAACGGACAGAAGAAAAGGGCGGTAGTCAGCTATGAGAATATGAATGAGGCTCTGGCGGCTGCCTTTGCGGAGAAGTATCCTAAGGGATTCAGTGACTATTTTCCTGACCTTATGAAGTATGACAAGCCGGACGGAACAAGTTTTTATGCTGTGACACTTGAGATTCCGGATGCCATTTATCTAGTTAAGATCAAAGTCAAGACAGATGATGTCGAAGATATTGAGAGATGGCTTGACGGGGATGATGATGACGATGTGGCTTCAAACTCATCCGACGGCGAAGACCTTCCTGATGACAATATCGCACAGTATTCTACCGGAGATGACGACCCTGGTGACGGGGACTGATCATTATAAGACAGATAAGATGACCGCTTTGAAAGTTTTTTGCAAAGCGGTCTTTTTTGTGTATATTTGCCGTCTATGACTGCTTCGGGAATTGCCGCAAAAGATGAAATCGAGATTTGTCATACATGATGTGCTTTCTCCTCTGAGAAACCTGCTCAGGAAACTGTCGGAACACGATATGCTTCTTGTGCT
>JBJEBO010000402.1:0-8173 GCA_051870155.1 Candidatus Cryptobacteroides sp. | reverse complement strand
TGTCACCGTTCAAGCCACTATTTTTCCCAGGGACCGGATCATCTTACAATGAGTCCCGGCTGTGCAGATATGGCTGGCGTATTCATAGTTCCGATAGAAGAGGAATTTGAGAAAATCACTCCTGAATTGCTCACCTCCGTCTTGGATGAGGTTACTCTCGACAGCAACCAGGAGACCCTACTTATGCGCAGGCTCACCAGGACTCAACCCGAACTTTCAGTTGGGATAATGTCAGCGCCGGAAATCGAGTTTGAGATATTGTCGGACGGCGCCGGACCAAGGAAGGCCGTTTGCTCTGAAGGAAAGATAATGTATGACGGGGCAGTCTATGATGAATTGTATTTTGAGGCTAAAACCCTGTCAACAATGTGCGCCGAGCCTTCGTTTACCCTTTTCGGAGTTACCATCGGCAAGAAGTTCCATTGGGAGAGAAAAGAAAACCAGAAATTCGCTGGAGCATTGAAAATTATAGTGGAGAATGGTCAGTTGACAGCCGTGAATGTAATTGGAGTTGAGGATTATCTGGTGAGTGTCATATCGTCCGAAATGAATGCTGCGGCGTCTTTGGAGTTTCTGAAGGCCCATTCGGTCATTTCCCGTTCGTGGGTTATGGCGAGGCTTGCAGAAAAAGGGCATCTTCCCCAGATGAATGGAAAGGAAAATTTCGACAATGTGCCTGCATTGGTTTCATATCTTGATTCTATAAGGAATGTCAAGGATGATCAATTGGATGGGCATATCGTCTGGTACGGCAGGAGCGAACATAAGAACTATACTGTGTGTGCAGATGACCATTGTCAAAGATATCAAGGACTTACAAAAGCCGTGGGGGAGAATGTACGCAAGGCGGTTGATGCCACTTGGGGCGAGGTCCTGACATTTGATGGGGAACTGTGCGACGCAAGATTCTCCAAATGTTGCGGAGGAGTGATGGAGCGTTTTTCCGCTTGTTGGGAAGATGTAGATTATCCATATCTCAGGGCTTTGCCTGATACACCGAATCACGCCCCAGATGCAAGACCGTTCTGTGATACATCTGATACAGAGGTGCTTTCCCAGGTCTTGAACGGATTTGACCTTGAAACTACAGATTTCTTCACTTGGCGTGAGGAATATGACATAGATGATCTTTCATCCCTGATATCAAGGAAATTAGGAAGGTCAATAGGTCGTCTGACAGGGCTAATACCATTGGAAAGAGGGGAGTCCGGAAGGATAATCCGTCTGGAAATTCAAGGTACAGCGGAATCGTTGGTTGTTGGTAAAGAGTTGGAAATAAGGAGATTGCTCTCTGAGTCACATTTAAAGAGTTCGGCGTTCGACGTGGAGTTTACCGATGATGGCAAAGTAGTTCTGACGGGACGCGGCTGGGGTCACGGAGTGGGGTTGTGCCAGATCGGTGCGGCAGTGATGGCTTCGCAGGGCTATTCTTATGAAGAAATTTTGACCCATTATTATCCCGGATCGGAAGTGTCATCTCGACAGAGCGAAGCGAACGGAATTGAAGTGTCATCTCGACAGAGCAACGCGAACGGAATTGGAGTGTCATCTCGACAGAGCAACGCGAACGGAGAGATCTGAAATGGAGCGAACATAAACGGAACAAAAGATGAATAACAGAAAGATAAAAACCAATCCCTGGCTATGGGTGCCTACCCTTTATTTTGCGGAGGGCATTCCATATTTCATTGTCAACAACATTTCCGTCATAATGTTCACGAGAATGGGAATGCCAAAAGGTGAAATGGCTATGCTCACAGGACTTCTTTATCTTCCTTGGGTAATCAAACCGCTTTGGAGTCCATTCGTGGACATCATAAGAACCAAACGCTGGTGGGTCCTTGCGATGCAATTCATTATGGCTGCCGCTTTTGCCTTCGCCGCCCTTTCCCTTCCAGGTCAATATGACACTTCCGGGGTTGCTTCTCTCACGGAACAGGCATCCGAAGCTCTTCCTGACGGAAACACTCCCGCATCTCTGTTTACATTGACATTAATCTTGTTCTTCATAACTGCCTTTGCATCAGCTACTCACGACATAGCTGCCGATGGTTTTTATATGCTTGCCCTCGACAATAAGGAACAATCCCTTTTTGTGGGCATAAGAAGCACATTCTACCGTCTTTCTTCAATCTTTGGACAAGGAGTCCTCGTAGTCATAGCAGGTATTTTGGAAACCCGCCTGGACAATATCCCGAGAGCCTGGTCAGCGACTTTGCTAATCTGCTCGGCTCTTTTCGCCGTCATCGCCATCTCTCATCTTTTCAGCCTCCCGAAACCGGCATCTGACAGTCGCAGGGACAATATTTCTGAGGGAGCCAAAGGCATATTCCGCGAATTTGGTCGCACATTCATTACTTTCTTCAAAAAGCCCCACATCATATCGGCCCTGCTGTTTATGCTGCTTTACCGTCTTCCGGAAGCCCTCTCCGTAAAGATGCTCAATCCTTTTCTCCTGGATTCAGTTGAAAACGGGGGCCTCGCAATGAGTACGGAAGCTGTTGGAATCGCATACGGCACTGCCGGAGTCATAGCGCTTACAGTCGGCGGAATCATTGGAGGAGCAGCTGCATCCCGCTATGGTCTCAGGAAAATGCTTTGGCCTATGGCAGCCAGTCTCGCTTTGCCGTGTTCGGTCTATCTCTATATGAGTATAGCCCAGCCATCAAACCTCATATTGATAAGCACTTGCATAGCAATTGACCAATTCGGCTATGGCTTTGGATTCACAGCTTATATGATTTATTTGATGCATTTCTCCGAAGGACAATTCACAACCTCGCACTATTCTCTTTGCACAGCATTTATGGCCTTGAGTATGATGCTTCCGGGAATGGTAGCAGGCTATCTCTACGAATCCCTCGGCTATGTCGGCTTCTTTGTCCTCGTGATGTTATGCTGCCTCGCAACGGCCGCAGTCACCGCAAAGGCATATTCAAACGAAAAACAATCTGAGAAAATATAATGAGAAAGATTATATCCGTTCTTCTGACATTAATATGTATAGGATGTGGCGCGAGGGTCAATGACAATAATCAGCACCTTCCTCGGAAAGCCTCAAAGGGAATTGTAAAAGCATCTGTAGATGTCATCCCGGGTGTGGAGGTCCTTCGCAACGGAGGCTTTGCCCAACTCAAAGGCAAGAGGGTGGCACTCGTAACCAATCCAAGCGGAGTTGACAGGAATCTTGTATCCACTATCGACATCCTTTATTCTGCACCTGAGGTTGAACTCGTAGCCCTCTTTGGACCTGAACACGGAGTACGTGGAGATGTATATGCAGGAGGAAAAGTCTCGGACAGTACCGATCCACTGACCGGACTCCCGGTCCATTCCCTATATGGCTCCAATCGTAAACCATCTCCTGAAATGCTCAAAGACATAGATGCCGTCGTCTATGACATCCAGGATGTTGGCACAAGATCCTATACCTTCATCAGCACCCTCGGACTTGTAATGGAAGCCTGCTCGGAACTCGGAATAGAGGTCATTGTGCTTGACAGACCGAATCCTCTCGGTGGAATCAAGATTGAGGGCTGCGTCCCTGAGGCTGGCTTCTATTCATTTGTAGGCCAATACAAAATCCCATACATTTATGGACTCACAGTAGGGGAGCTCGCAATGCTCATCAATGAGGAAGGACTCAACCGGGGACAGAAAGGCGACAAAGCCCCTTCGAAATGCCGTCTCACAGTCGTGCCTATGCAAGGCTGGAAGCGGGATATGCTTTATTCCGACACCGGACTTCCCTGGATTCTCCCATCCCCGAACATTCCTTACCCGCAAACGGCGCTCAACTATCCGGCATCAGGAATCAGCGGAGAAATATCGGATTTTCTGAATATAGGAATAGGATATACCTTGCCTTTCGGACTTTTTGGCGCGACTTGGGTGGATGCCAATGCGTTAAAAGCCAAACTTGATTCCTACAATCTTCCGGGTGTGGTATTCAGGACCATCACTTGGAAACCATTTTCAGGAAGCAGCGCCGGCAAGCAGGTTAACGGAGTCCAGTTCCATTTCACGGATTACGAAAAAGCCTGTGTCACCCTCTTGCAATTCTATGTCATCCAGGCGATTGTGGAACTCTATCCTGACAGGAATCCATTCAAGGCAGGTAAATCTACCGGTCTCTTCGACAAGGTATGCGGCACATCCAAGGTACGTGAACAGTTCTCTAAACGTTGCAAAGTCTCTGACATAGAGCAACTTTGGAACAAGGATGCCGAAGCTTTCAGACTGTTGTCCGCACAATATCACTTGTATGAATAAGTGTAGTTTTCTTTGAGTTTTATCAAAGATGAGTTATATTTGCAAAGATTAACCCTCATTGTTTCACGAATGTGAAATATGAATTTAACTCAATAGTAATAAATATGAAAAAAGTCATAGCAACCCCAAATGCCCCTAAAGCAGTAGGACCTTATTCTCAGGCAATCGAAGTAAATGGAACCCTTTATGTGTCTGGACAGATTCCTGTGAATCCGGCAGATGGAAAGGTGGCGGAGAATATCGCTGATCAGACCAGACAGTCACTTAAGAACATCGGAGCCATCCTCGCTGAGGCAGGTCTTGGTTACGGTAATGTCGTCAAAACGACTGTCCTTCTTGCCGACATCGCAGATTTTGCCGCAATGAACGCAGTATATGCAGAGTTCTTCACAGAGGATAAGCCTGCAAGAGCCTGCTATCAGGTTGCAGCCCTCCCTCTTGGAGTAGGCGTTGAGATTGAGGCCATAGCCGTAAGGTAGGCTTCCGTATATCCAATGAATAAAAAGACAATCCTTTTATGCGTAGCCGCAGTGGCCGTATTATTGGCCGGTGTGGCTATCGCCTTATTTTTTCTATATTCCGGAGACAAAGAGGACGATGAACAGACATTCAAGGCTTATGTGCCTGATGATCTGATGCTTGCGGTGCCTGCGGATGCTCTTGCGGTCTCTTCGTTTACATCTCCTGTCGCATTGTATTATACATTCTACGACAGCTCATCTCCTCTTGCATTCATTTCCGAAGCCGGCAATGACAAATTCCCTGTCTTCTTCAAACGCCTCGCTTCCACCTTCCCTAAAGGTGGACAGACCGTTTTCTCCATCCATTACAACAGTCAGCCGGAGGTCCTTCTTGCAATGGAAATTGGAAAATCAGGCAAGGAGGAGACACCTGGAACTTCTTCAATGCTCAGACTTGCCGATTCCCTTGGACTCTATGCTCAATTCATTGATGGACAACCTCTTCGTGATGCTTCATCATATATCCGTAAAAAATCCATCCTCCTCGTCGCATCTTCGGATCTTCTTGTCAAATCAGCCGTTAGGCACATCGAGAGAGGCATATCAATCTATGACTGCGAAGCATTCAGCCAGGCTGTCGCAATGTCGGATGAGGGGAACAGGATATTTTTCTCCAATGACGGTGCATATAAACTGCTTAGAAAAGTTTTTTATAAACCTACTACCTTCATAGGAAAGGTAGCCGAATGGACTGTCCTCAAGATTGATAAATGTGACAATGCTTCATTTTCTATCAGCGGCAAGACAGTTTCCGACATAACAGGTGCGGACTATTGGAACGTGCTGCGCAGCGTATCTCCTGAGGTCTCTCAGGTGGCTGACATCCTTCCATCTTATACAGTTTTTGCCCTGAGCATACCGATGAAGGATGTAGCAGCCCATATAGAGGCCTATCGTGATTTTCTTGATAGCCGTAATGCCTTGAAAGATTATCTGAATAAATTGGCTGATTTGAAAAAGAAAAATGGCATAACTCCGGAAAGCTGGGCGAAAGCATTGAATATCAAGGAACTTGCGTATGCCAAATTCGTTTTGGGAGACAAACTTAGTGATGTGTTGCTTATCCGTCCTGGCAAGCAACGTTCAGAAGAACTCACTTTGAAATATTATCCGGACTTTGCATCAGCCCTGTTCGGCAAATTGTTTTCCATTAAGGACGAATCCTGCTGTGAGTTCGTCAATGGTTGGATGGTTATCGGGCCTCAAAAAGTGGTTGAGGAGTTCTCCAGTGGGAGGGCATTTGAAAATACTGTCCGTACTATGATGGCTGACGGTGGTCTCCAGAGCAGATGGAGCTCTTCACCTGTTTATATGACTGCTTATTTCTCTGCAAATGAGAAGATGGGTGTTGACAGTACATTTAGAAAAGACTATGCAGGAGTTCTGAAATCAGCTCTTGGAGATTCAAATTTTGCTCCTGTGATTCTATCTGTTTGCAAGACAAAACACTTGTCTCCTGTGATGAACCTTACATACGACAAGGTGAAGATAGAAAGAACAAAAGCCCCTGTGTTTGAGCGTGATACTGTGGTCGTTGTACCGGAGGGTCCGTTTAATGTAATAAATTCCGCCACAGGGAAAACAAACCAGTTCTATCAGCAGAAGAAAAATCTTTTCCTTTGTCTGCGTGATGAGAACGGCAAAGGTTTGTGGGGAGTGAAATTCGATACCCCAATCTGCGGTCGTGCTGTCAATGTGGACTATTACGGCAACGGCAAACTTCAGATTCTCTTTGCCGCAGGCTCGAAACTCCACCTCATCGACCGATTGGGACGCTTTGTCAAGCCTTTCCCTGTGGAACTTGACTCCGAAGTGCTTATAGGGCCGGATCTTTATGATTTCGCTGGTGACGGCAACTACACTGTGATGATTCTGCACAAGGACAATAGCCTCAAAATGTATGACCTCAAGGGGCAGAAGCCTCAGGGATCGCAGGACATAGTACTCAAGGAAAAAATTAAGGGGCTTCCGGAACTGTTGGAAGCCGGTGACACCCGTTATTGGGTGGTGCGGACTTCGTTCCAGACTCTTGTTTATCCTTTCGAAGGCGGGGAACCTCTTACCGTCTATAAGGGCGACAAGATGATTCGTCCGGATAGTCCTGTGGACATTTTAGAAAACGGGTCTTTGGAAATGATCCGTTATGATGGAAAGAAAACTGTATTAAAACCTAACAAATAGAAATTATGGAATTTCATTCGGTAAACAAAATCTACGAAAAAAGTTTGAGAGAGAATTGGGACCGTCCAGCCCTGTCAAACTATCAGGGTGTTACCCTTCATTACCGTGATGTTGCAAGACGTATCGCAAAGATGCACATCGTTTTTGAACATTGTGGACTTGTGAAAGGCGACAAGGTCGCAATTTGCTCACGCAACCAGGCCAACTGGGGAGTGTCCTTCCTTTCAGCCCTCACTTATGGAGCAGTTCCTGTCCCTATTCTCCACGAATTCAAGTCAGGAAACGTCCACCATCTTGTGAATCATTCTGAAGCAAAGATCCTGTTTGTTGATGACGTGGTATGGGAAGGTCTTTCCGAGAACGAAATGCCTGAGCTTCAGGCTGTAGTGCAGATTAATACCTTCCAACTTCTCTATGCAAAAAACCAGGAAATCAGAGAAGTAAGGGAACATCTCAATGAACTTTTCGGCAAGAAATATCCTATGAATTTCACTCCGGACTCCATCAATTACTATGAGGATTCCGCTGATGAACTTGCAGTCATCAACTATACTTCCGGAACTTCAGGTTTCTCGAAAGGTGTGATGATTCCTTACAGGGCCATTTATTCCAACCTTGAGTTTGCAAGGAAGGCTGTTCCTTCACTCTGCAACCAGTCCAATGTCGTGGCGATGCTTCCTTCCGCACATATGTACGGATTGATGTTCGAACTCCTGTATGAACTCTCTGTTGGAGCACACGTGCATTTCCTCACCAGAGTACCGAGTCCGAAAATCATTATGCAGGCTCTGTCTGATATCAAACCTGACATTGTCGTCGCTGTTCCTCTCATCATTGAGAAGGTGTACAAGAGCAAACTCAAACCTGTTCTTGAAAAGAACGGTATCAAGTTTATGATGAAGCTTCCTGTGCTCGACCAGGTGATCCTCAAGAAGATTTGCACCGAATTGGTAAATGCTTTTGGTGGTCGTTTTGTTGAAGTCATCATTGGAGGTGCGGCTTTTAACAAAGAGGTCGAAAGCTTTTTCAAGAAGCTAAACTTCCCATATACTGTTGGATACGGAATGACGGAGTGTGCCCCGATTATCGCATACGATGACTGGCAGACAACCAAACTTTATTCTTGCGGAAAAGTAGCGCCGAACCTTGAAATCAAGATTGATTCTGAGGATCCTGCCAACATTCCGGGCGAGGTGCTT
>JBJEBO010000401.1:0-8251 GCA_051870155.1 Candidatus Cryptobacteroides sp. | reverse complement strand
CCTGTCGGTATCATAGCCGTCCACAGGAGAGTTCACTCCATAAAAAGCGAAATGGTCACGCCTCTCGCGGTATTCGGTCTTGTGATAAATCACACTTCCTTCAATCTCCACTTCCCCGGTCGAAAGATTCCTCTGGAAATTTTCCATATCGGTCTGGGCATTCCACAGACACCATTCCACGAAAGAGAACAGGGTAAAATCCTTTCGTGAGTCAGATTCATTAGTAAGAGTAATTTTCTGCACCTCGCAGCGGCATCCCTGAGGGACGAAGAACAATTCGCTGACTTTCAGACCGTTTTTACTACCCGTGATGCGGGTGTATCCCATTCCGTGGCGGCACTCATAGAAATCGAGAGGTGTCCTGCAAGGTTTCCAGCCTGGGCTCCATACGATACCTCCGTCATTGATATAGAAATACCTTCCGCCGTCGTCGGCAGGAACACTGTTGTATCTGTACCGCGTGATACGGCGGAATTTTGCATCCTTGAAAAAACAATATCCACCTGCAGTAGCTGAGATCAAGGAGAAGAAGTCTTCGGTGCCAAGATAGTTTATCCAAGGCCACGGGAGGGCCGGATCGGTTATTACGAACTCTCTCGCTTGGTCGTCAAAATGTCCGTAGGTCTTAGGGCTCATTGTATAAAATGATTTCGAGTTATAGTTTCAATATAATTTCATTTCCAACATATTCAGTGGAAGTGACAACAGGGGCTGAATCAAATCCGGCACCATCCGTAATCAGACGCACGTTTACTTGACGTGAAGATGGCATTCCAGGATAGGATCCCTCCCTTGCTCCTATGGTCAGAACTTTGTCATTATCAGACCATTTTACAGGAACACGTGCATATTCACCTTTCTCATATCCATAGTCCAAACCATTGTCATCATAAAGGACGAACGAGCCGTCGGCACCTGCATATACATATAGGTCAAGCGAGCCGCAAGGCTTGTCTCCGCTCCATTGCAGAGGCTCTCCCACCGGTATGATGGACCCGGCCCTGACATAGAGAGGCATACACGAAAGGGTCACCTTGACATTTTCCGTGCAAGGGCCACAGAATGACTGACCTGTGTAGAAGTCATACCATTTCGCTCCTTCCGGGAAATAAACCTTCTTGGATGGAGCTTTATATTCGGTTACAGGAGCCACCATAAAGGCCGGCCCGAACATATATTGAGCGGCATTGTCATAAACATTCCTGTCTTTAGGGAAATCCATCGCCAGCGCCCTCATTATGGTGTAATCATCGAAAGTCACGCTTCCTGCAAGAGAGTAGATGTATGGCATCAGTCTATAGCGGAGGCGGGTGTAGTAAAGCATTGAATTATATGCAGGATGTCCTTCCGGAGCAATGTTGTATATTTCCCTGAAAGGCCACTGCCCGTGAGCTCGGAAAAGAGGTACGAAAGCTCCGAACTGGTACCATCTGGCATTAAGTTCACGCCACTCCTGCAAATCTTCATTTTCCACACCTGTAGAGTTGTAGAGCTGCTGGGCTGCCACATAACGGTCTTCCACGCAGAAACCGCCGATATCCATCGTCCAATATGGAACGCCTGTTGCACAGAAGTTGAGCCCGGCAGTAATCTGTGCCCTCATATCTTCCCAACGGGTGGCGATGTCGCCGCTCCAGGTGGCAGTTGAGTAACGCTGCTGACCTACGAATCCGGAACGGGTAAGCAAAAATACCCTCTTGTTGTTATCCACACTCCTCTGGCCGTCATAGATGGCCTCTGCGTTCATAAGGGCATAAGCGTTGAAATATTCAGTGGAACTTCCAAGATAGGTCGGACCGCAGAGAGCCTTGCGATAGTCCATATCCACGCAATCCCTCACATTAGGTTCGCTGGCATCCATCCACCAGGCATCTATTCCGAGCGGATAGTAATGCTCATACATCTGATTCCAGAAAAGTTTGCGGGCATCAGGATTATAGGCATCATAGAACGAACCGAGATAGCCCGGACCCACCCAGTCGCGGATACTGTCAGTCACTGCCCTCTTGTACATCCAACCCTTGCTGTCGAACTCCTTGTAATGATCGGTAGTGACATAGAATTTCGGCCATACTGAAATCATCACCCTTGCGTTCATAGCGTGGATGGAATCTACCATTGCCTTAGGATCCGGGAAGCGTTCCTTGTCGAACTCGTGGCTTCCCCAAGAATCTTCCTTCCAATGGAGCCAGTCGATGACTATGTTATCCAGCGGAATCTGCCTGCGTCTGTATTCTGCCACGGTGGAGAGCACCTCCTCTTGGGTGTTGTATTTCTCGCGGCTCTGCCAGAAGCCCATAGCCCATTTCGGCATCACAGGAGCCTTGCCGGTAAGGGTTCGGCATCCGTGAATAATCTCGTCAGCGTTGTCTCCGGCTATGAAATAATAGTCTATCTGTTGCTGCATTTCGCCCCACCAGCACATCTCTTTCTTGGTATAAGCGTCCACCGGTTTATGGGCTTTGAGGGAGCAGTATGCTACATCGCCGTCTGGCTTCCAGATTATGGTAATTTTGGAGCGGTGACCTTTGACAAAGTCGCAACTGAATTTGTAACTATTTGGATTCCAAGCCGTTCTCCAACGCTCCGGAACCACTTCTTCTGAGTCTATCCACACCCTGACATAGCCTGAATAGTAGAGAATGAAGTCATAGGTGCCGTCCTGGTCGCTTTCGAGGAAACCGTCATAGGTAATGGTTGCTCCCTTGAAAGGAATATCTGCCATAAGTCCTTCAACGTGGCCGAGATCACCGGTGGTGAGATGGTCGAAGCTGATTGCCTTTTCCGCCTTTACGACAGTGGTGCCGTCTGCTGCCGAATAGGTGCCGGTGATGGTGCCTTCATTGCCATTTTTGTCGTATATGGTGAAGGCTTCAGGGAGCTGAAGGCTTGCATTCGGATTGCCGAAACGGCAGTATGAATAGCTGTCCCAAAGAAGGCCGTAGCCTGAAGTTGAAAGGATGAACGGAACGGAAACCTTTGTGTTGTACTGATAGAGTTCTTCGCTCTTTCCCTTGTAATTGAATTCTTCGCTCTGATGCTGTCCAAGACCATAGAGAGCTTCGTCATCAGACGGAGATAGGAAGTGCTGGGTGACCGTATATCCGGTCGTTCCATCCACCTGAATCGGGGTAAAGTTCCTGCCGGAAGGCTGTTCTGCAAGAAGGAGCCTTCCGTCGGAGCCGTAAAAGCTGACGCTGCCGTCACTCCTGTCCACTTTCGCCGACAAGGAAGATGTAGAAACGGTTACATTGTCATCTGTTTCAGAAACGGAAAAATCAGAATAACATTCTTGTGGAAGCACCGCCAATGACTCTCCATCAACAAAATTGCCTTCAGGAACGGCTGTGACCCTGAAAACTTTGTCACTCACCACCTGAATCCTTACACGGGAAGATTCTCCCTTTTGAGGCTGGTCAATCTTTACAGTCACTCCACAGCGGTCACGCTTGATGCCGGAACAGGATGTCGCCATCACAATTGCTGCAAGTGATATGGCGTATATGTTTCTAATTAATCTCATGACTTACAAAATTTCGTGTTTTCCCTAAGTCTCAATATTACTTGTAAAAGTTAAAGCGATGGAGCGTTGTCATAAACCGATTTAATAGTATATGACTGAGTCTCGGTGTTGAACACTTTATACATTATGTCGATGACAGGTTTGGAGTCATTGATATAACCACCGTCTGCGTGTCCTATGAACCCGAAAGACTCGTTGCCGGTACTTTGGGCCCCGTTGTCCCATACCACCGGGCAGAGACCATAATCCTTCGCTGCCTTATATACGAATTCAAACCAATATTGCTGGAAGGACTTTGCACGGGCTTCTGTCCTATTCACAGCTCCGCACTCACCCACATAAACCGGAATATTGTTGTCTATATATTTCTCTTTCAGCATCTTGAAGGTTGCGACCACATTCTGCTCGCTATGGTTCGGATCCTTCTTGCCGGATGCACCGGTATGACCCCATTCGGTATATGCAGAATTTTGTCCGAGCGCATATCCGGAAGGATCATAGAAATGAACTGATACCATAAGACGGTCTGTTGCCGTGTCCTGAGGAAGAACGAGATTCTGGACTGTAAGCCCCGGATTTGCAGAGTAGCCGAGCACTCCTAGATATCTTTCTGCATTTTTACCGCCGGTTTCGCGGACTGTTGTAACGAAAGCCTGGGCAAGTTCATTGATTACACCATATTGTTTGCCTCCGTCGGTGGTGTTGCCGCCGCCTCCCCAGCCGCCGTCCTGGAGCTCATTGTAGCCCTCGAATATGAGCCACTCGCCTTCATCCGCAAATTTGGTTGCAATCTGTTTCCATACAGCCTTATATTTTGCCATCATTTCTGTCTTATAAGCTTCATCGGCAGCCGCCTTATGGACGCAGAGCCATCCGTCCGAAGGGCTGTCGTCGTGGTGGATGTTCACGATTGCCTTCAGGCCCGCCTGTTTTGCATAACCTGCGATTTCATAAACACGGTTCATCCACACGTCCTCGATCTTGTAATCAGGAGCCTCACCGATGTGACCGCTCCAGGTCACAGGGATGCGCACGGTAGTGAAGCCCTTGGCTTTCAGATTGGTAAATGTTGTCTGGGTACATTTGGGATTGCCCCAGCAGGTCTCTGATGACACTCCGTTCACGACAGCGTCCATCTGGTTGCCGAGGTTCCATCCATAGCCAAGGCTCCTGACCACCGACACGGCATTGTTGGACGGGAGTGACGGGGTGTCAAGGAAATCTCCTGAAGGTCCAGGCTCCACTGATGCGGCAGCCTGTGAGACCTCAACATATTTTTTTTCATCTGCGCAAACTACAGAGAATTTCGCCGTGCGCACTTGTGTGGTTTTATTCTCTGAAACATTGATTTTCACAGTCAATTTATTGTCAGCAAAAGCGGACTGAGACGTGCTGCACCAGTCGAATGAACCGACGATATACGGTTTCTGGGATGCTATAACAGTAAATGACCTCTCTCCTCCTTCCGCTCCCACTTCAATGGTCTCAGGACTAACCTGAAAAGCCAAATCCTTTTCCCCCTGACCTCCGTCATCCTTGCTTTGGCAGGAATGGCAGGGAATAGTTAATAACAACGCGGCTACAAACAATACTATCTGCTTCATAATCAATTATTTTTATTTCAAACTAGGCATATCTTCACGGTTGATGACGTTGGACGATTTCATCACACTTGTCCACCAAGCTTTTGTATTCAGAGCCCAATCGTCGCTTGACAAGGCAAGATTACCGTTTTTGTCAGTGGTATTCCACACCATAAACCACGACCAGGCATTGCCCTCAGCAAAGCAGGCATCCGGAGAAGGGATGTTGCCGCACTCGCTGATGGTCACAAGTTTCTTTCCTTTAGTAACATCCACAAGAGCCTGGAACTGACGGGTTTTTGCATCAGTGTTATTTTCATAAATATCAACGCCTACGATGTCCACGACATCATCGCCCGGATACCAATCTTCATATTGGTCCTCGCATCCCACAGTTGCATCCACTGTCCACACCCAGATGAGGTTGTTCAGTCCGTGGACATTGACAAACTGATCATAAAGCAGTCTCCAGAGTTTCTTGCAAGGTTCCGCTCCGCCTTTACCCCACCAGAACCACGCTCCGTTGGCACTATAAAGGTCATAGTTTCCGGCTGCTTCGTGCAGCGGACGCCAAATGATAGGAATCCCCGCATTCTGGAGATTTTTGAGATAGCCTGCTACTTCTTCGATATCCTTCATAATGAAGTCATTCTGCCAAGTACCCGGAGTGAGGGCGGCGTTTATGTCGAAAGAAGTCTTTGACGCTGAGAAGCTGTAGCCGGAGAAATCATTTTTCTCAAGCCCTTTCTTCCAATCTGCCTCGGTACTCGGTACGTTCCAATGCCACATATAGCTGACAAGTCCATTATTTTTCCAATGATTAGAAGCAGCGCTTATGTCGTTGTAATCCTGAACCCAGGAAGAACCCGCAGGCGTCGGGGAATACTGGACGAACATGAAATCGAAACCTGCAAGAGCAGGATAATTTCCAATCTGGCCGCTCACATAGTCGGCGAAATCCGTTGTATTCGGATTGGCTGCCATGGCTCCGGAAAGGGTCTTCTTGCCGCTCTGCTCCAAAAGGAAGTTATATACTTTTTTTGCCCCTGAAGTAGCAGAAGGATTGCAGAGTGATGAGACCGGAGAGAGTTTATAATGGGTTGGATCGGGGTCTTTATCCTTCATAGTGAAGGTGATATGGATTTCGCCGGCAGGGTTGTTGTTGAAGCCGGAGATTGTTCCGGCAGGTATATTGACGGTGTAAGAATTGCCTTGTGAGAGATTTGACAGGTTAATTTTCACATCCTTGTCGAAGGCGGTCACCTTGTCCACTGCCGCATCGCCTGCGGTTATAGCTGCAGGGGAGGTGCATTTCACATTCACATCGAAAGTGAGGGTGAGGACGAGGGATTCGCCGGTGAGGTCCGTTGCCCCGTCATCGGGATTGGAGGATACGAGTTTCGGAGCCGCAGCGGGATTATCGGTCGGACCGTCCGGTTTCTGACAGGCTGCTGCCAGAGAGAGGATTACAGCAAGGACGGATATTATTTTATTCGGTTTCATAATAATTAAGTTTTCTGTTTTCAGATTTCTCGACTCCCTTCGGTCGCTCGAAATGACAAGCTCACGGTCGCCCGGAATGACATTCTTTTGTCATCTCGACTGGAGGTGCAAAGCACCGGAATGGAGAGATCTATTAGCTCCCGGGGAGGCGGTCAGGCCTCCACGGGAAAAATACTATTTGACTGCTATTCTGTCAATAATCCAATCAGATCCTTGGAGCACCATAGCGACTCTACCGTCTCCTTTGTAATCACTGTTTACACCAAAGTAGTCTCCGGTAACTTCTTTTATATGATCCAAGATTTCCTGAGTGAGGGTAAGCTCAATCTTGTTTATACTCTTATCGTTAAGCGTGTCTGTCTTAAGATATGCTCCTCCAAGTTCAGGGAAGTTGAATGCTGCATCAGACCACCAGCCATCGTTAATTTGTACCTGTCCCCAAGCTTCTGTCTGAGTGAAATAGATGATCATTTTGCTTCCTGCAGACAAATTCTCAAAATAACTTGTTGCAAGACCAAATCTTCCGTCATCACCCCAGGTAAGAGATACAGGACCTGCAAAGATTGTGGTCTCCTGAGGAATCTCGGTAATAAGCTGGATGCTATAAACCTTAAATCCTGTTCCACAGACAACGAGACCGCCATTGTTAACCAGCTCGTTGAGGTCGGCAGCAGAAAGTTTTACAGAAACAGCCGTAATGTCTTTTCCGACTGCGAGGTTGGCATCACCATCCGCATTAGGATAGGTCCTTGTAGTTGGAAGACCGGACCAGCCTCCATTACCGATGCGAACCACTGCATTGTCATCAACAACTTCAACATTCACCACAAGCGATGTACCAGTCTTAACTGTGCTCCAGTCATAACCGCCCCAAGAAAGATTTGTCACAGCTCCACCAGACCAGGTTACATAAGACTCACCTTCCCAAATCGTATTGATAATACGCTCAAGTTGCACCTCGATAGGAGAAGCCACAGTCTCAACATCGCCATTGAAAAGATGGAAGATGATATTGTATGAGCCTACAGCAGCCCAAGGCATCAGGAAATGAACTTCCTCTGCTGTACGGAGGCTGTATTTGGTTACCTTGGTGTCACCGATGAAGATATTCTCCACAAGGTCGAAGTTAGAACCTTTGAGAACAACTTCCTCACCAATATGCTGGGCAGCAGGCATATCTGTTACAATTACAAGGGAGTGGTAGTTGACCTTCACCTCAGCCTCTGACTCCACTGTCACACCGTTTGCAAGAGTAAGAGCCACCTTGCCTGAAACGCTTGTGAGTTCTGTCACAAGTTCAAGAGAAGTTGCAGAGGCATCTTCCTTGATTTCAATAGCCTTTCCTCCAAGAGTGGCGGAAACCACGAGGTCGAGGTCTGTTCCTGTCACAACGACATTCTCGTCACCTGCATAAAGTTCGAGTGGAGAGACGCTTGAAATCACAGGTTTTACGAGCTCGATAGCCTCTGTATCAACAGTTTTGCCGTTTGCAAGGGTAAGGGTTACAGCACCATCATTTGCCTCTGCTGGAATGGAGAATGTGATATATTCATCAGAAACAGCCAAAGTAAGTTCTGTTCCTGCCAGGGAACCTGAAGTGACAAGGTCGATGTCTTTTCCGGTGATTCTCACGTCGAGACCT
>JBJEBO010000400.1:0-1766 GCA_051870155.1 Candidatus Cryptobacteroides sp. | reverse complement strand
CATTATTTCTTTTATCCTGGTTGGGGGACTTGTCATCCTGATTCTTTCCCTGTTGCTTATGTCTGGAAAAATCAAGCAGATCAAAGAAGACAGGCGTCTTTCTGAAGAGAAATACCTAAAGATTTATGACGAAGCTCTTGATGAGATTGAGAGATTGAAAGAAACACTTGAGGAAAACAAATTGACCCCGGCCGTGCAGCAACGTATCAGCGAGCGTCTGAATCTTCTCAACACATTCATAGTGTCCAATATGACACCAAATTATTCCAAGAATGCTCTGAAGCAGTTGAAGCAATTGATGGATGACAAGGATTATTTCATAGAATCAACCAGGCTGTCCTTTCTTGTAGAGCATCCGAAATTCATCTCTTATCTTCAGCAATACGGATTGACAGACAACGAAATAGGCTATTGCTGCCTTTATGCGATGGGCTTGAAAGGGAAAGATATCTCATCATATTTGGGTAAAGGTCATTACAAGCAAAGCAGCGCAATCAGGAAGAAATTGGGCTTGAATGAGCACGACACCAATCTCGACATATACCTCCGTGACCTCATTTCAAAGGAGTCTTCCCTTTGAAAAACAGCTTATGAATCTTCAAAAAATACTAAAAAACTTTTCCGTCGTCTAAAGGCTTGATTCATTGTGTCTTACCACTGGAAACATCAGGTCGTATATTTTGCACTCAAAATAATGCATATTGATTATCAGCTATTTACAATTTGCAAAGGAAAACTTTTTATTTTGCTGGATGCATAGTTTGACATATCTTTGAACAAAAAACATAAATATTAATTATGAGAAAGATCGAACGAATCGTAGTTGTGTTGTGTGTGTTGATGTCATTGTATAGCTGTATGGGTGTAAGAATTTTTGAACCCATAATTGAGGAGATGGCATCAGATGAGATTCCGCAGTCTGGCGGGGCAATCTCATTCCAATACGACTATGTGATATCCGAGACAAAATTCCGACCTGAATATAGATTTTATCCATTCAAATATAGAATCGAGATGGATGGAGACTTATATGCATCTGGAGAATGCTACTCCAACTATCCTGGTGAGATAACAGTTCCCATATATATGAATGACAGTCACACGAAGCGAATGTTCAAAACCTTCTTTTCACGAGCGACAGACAAGAAGGGTACGGATTGGGAGGAATGGCAAGAGGTAGGTACCAACTTTCAGTCGTGTCTTGGGGAAAGCAGTCCAATTGTATATCCTGAAATAGAAAAGAAGTCCCTGATTGCAACTTCTGGTGTAACGGTAAGGATGAATGTGGTTGAAAACTCTTCCGGAATGGCCTTGAGATATTTTTGGGGCAAGGGTAGTGACGAGATTAGGATGACACTGTCCGAGGATCATAGTTCAATAACAGGGAACTATAGCGACTTGTGTTCAGAGATTCCATTGATTCAGGGTCAAGCAACCAGCGGTCCAGGTTTATATATGTTTCCGAATGGTTCATCTGTAATCGGACTATACAAATCTGCACCGGAATCCGGTGTGCTTCTGGCTTATCCGTCAGAGGGTGAGTCCGATGCTTTTATGAAGTTATTTGAGGGAGATGTCAATCAAGTGGTTACTTTCGTTCTCAAAGACTAAGGAATCTTGGGGACTTGTTTGCTTTGAGCCACAACAAGTTAGTGATCCGAAATAGCGATTGGAGCAAATTCTATGCGTTTGTTAGTGACTGTCACAATACAAAACGTGCCAAGTCCTCCAGTCACATTATTTTTCAGGATTATAGGCTCTGTGAA
>JBJEBO010000399.1:0-1772 GCA_051870155.1 Candidatus Cryptobacteroides sp. | reverse complement strand
GGTGTGCAGCAAACTTGACAAGTCGGACGAGGCGCTCCTATGGCGGATTGAATCTGCGATTGCCGATGTGAAATGTGCAGTTAAGGATAATGCCTCGCTTTGCAGCCTTGCAATGAATCTTATGCCTACCCAGGAACTTGAGCGGGCTTTCCGATACATCCGTATCTCAATGGACGATGCTCTTTTCTTCAATGCCAAGCTCCGTCAACTCCAGATTGCGGATACTCTTCCAATAATTGAGAAAGCTTATCTCTCAGTGATAGCAGAAAAGGAAAAGGAAAAGAACAATATCCTCATAATCCTATCAGTAATCGTAGCAATTCTCGCTGCCGTTGCCGGCTTGACGGTAAAGGCCATTATCTCCGGTCGGCGCTCGGCAAGGGAGATTGAGAAAAAGAATAGGCAGATTACGGAATATTGCAGGTCAATTGAAGAGGCGGAGAGGAATCTTCTTGAAGCGAATCAGGCTCTCAGTGAGGCGAATGCGGCAAAAGAGGAATATCTTGGTCTGTTCCTCTCAATGTGCTCAGGTTACATAGATAAGCTCAAGAAACATCTGAGCAGACAGGAAATAGAGGCCGAACTCAAAAATTTCTACAAGACTTTCGATACGGCCTTCCTTCAGCTTTATCCGAATTTCGTTTCTGATTTCAATGCCCTTCTCAAGGAAGAAGAGCGCATCACCCTGAAGGATGGTGAGCAGTTGAGTACCGAAATGAGAATCTTCGCCCTAATAAAATTGGGCATCACCCAGTCATCTCATATAGCCTCGCTTCTCCGCTATTCCGTCAACACCATTTATAACTACAGGGCACAGATCAAAAATGCTGCCCTTGACGATAGGGAATTGTTCGAAGAAAAGATAAAAAAGATTGGTTCAAAGCATTGATAGTCCACTATGGGGTATTTTGAACATATTTCGGAATGTCTTGATTTATAGGAAAATAGGGAAAAATTAACCCTTAATTAAATCCACTTTTCTCTTTTTTTATATTTTTTCTCTTTTTTCATATCCCACTTTTTTGTAAGCGAAAAATCCTGGTAACTCCTTGTTAGTGAGGGGTTACCGTGCTATTGAGTCCACTAATTGAAGTGGGCTTCCGCAGGTGGTGGTGCAAGTGATTGTAAAAAATGGTAGATTTGTGAAAACATTCATTATTAAAAACACTAAACTATGAAACACCTGCTTCAACGCATCGCCATCATCGCGGCGATCGTCTGCTTGAGCGGCGCTGTTGCTTTCGCTCAGCAAGTCAGCGGTACTGTCAAGGATGTTTCCGGCAATCCGGTTATCGGAGCGGCTGTAATGGTCGATGGAACATCAATCGGTACCACTTCAGATCTGGACGGTAATTTCACTCTTCCGTCTGCCCCTCCCGACGCGGTTCTCACCGTTTCTTCCATTGGATATGCTACAATGCAAGTCGCCCTTAACGGTAGGGCAGTCATTGACATTGTTATGAAGGAAGACTTCGAAATGCTCGAAGACGTGGTTGTCGTCGGTTATGGTGTGCAAAAGAAGAGCGTTGTTACAGCCGCCATTTCTTCCATCACATCAGATGACCTCAAGGCACAGTCCCACACAAGGGTTGACAACCTGCTTCAGGGTATGTCTTCCGGTGTGCTCGTTACCCAGTCTTCAGGAGCGCCTGACGCAGGCTCAATGGTCCGCATCAGGGGTGTAGGCTCAATCAACGCTTCTGACCCTCTTTATCTTGTGGACGGAATGCCTGTGGGTGGAATTGACTATCTCAACCCTAATGACATCGAGC
>JBJEBO010000398.1:0-8287 GCA_051870155.1 Candidatus Cryptobacteroides sp. | reverse complement strand
ATATGTACATCGACTATCCTGGACCTATGGATGCTTTCAGGCAGAACACCCCGGACAGACAGGCGGAAGTTTATTTCCAAAACATCTATCCTCAGCAGCAAAAATTGGGATTCACATTCGTTTATGCCGTCATCCAGGATTCCTGGAACGCTGTCGAATGTGTGACGAGCAAAGAAGGTCCTTATGGCGGAAAGACAATATACGACATCATCAAGGAATTGTTGGACAAGTCTTCTGCAGAAAACCAATAATATTATGAATCAGAATATCAAAAAATCCATCATATTGCCGGTACTGGCGGCGGTACCATGCATCCTCAATGCCCAAAAGCCGAATGTAATCCTCATTCTTGCGGATGATCTGGGATATGGAGACATTTCCTCCCTGAATCCGGAGTCAAAGATCCATACCGAGAACATCGACGCCCTTGGCCGATGCGGAATCACCTTCACAGATGCACACGCATCATCTTCTCTTTCAACTCCTTCCCGTTATTCAATCATCACAGGACGCTATTCCTGGAGGACAGAAATGAAATCAGGAGTCTATGACGGCTACCATAAGGGAAGTATGATCAACGAAGGAAGGACCACAATCGCGGGTATGTTCTCACAAAGCGGCTATGACACCGCCTGCTTCGGCAAATGGCATCTGGGATGGGACTGGACTCTAAAGGAGGGGGCCAAGAACAACAAAGATGTGGATTTCAGCAAGCCGGTGAAGAACGGTGTGACGACAAGGGGTGGTTTCGACCATTTCTTCGGAATCGTGGCCTCCCTTGATATGCCGCCTTACGTCTATGTTGAAGACGATATGCCTACCGCCGTTCCGAATGCCGTGGCTGAAAAAATGACGGGACTGAAACTTTTCCGCTCCGGTCCTATCGCACCGGATTTCAAACCGGAGGAATGTCTCGAAAAATTCTTCGACCGTTCAATCGACTATATCAACGCCCACAAGGACAGCGACAGGCCATTCTTCCTCTATATGCCTTTGAACGCCCCTCACACCCCTATTCTTCCATCGCCGAAATACGAAGGACTTTCGGGGATCGGGCCTTACGGAGACTATATCCTGATGATAGACGACCTCATCGGCAATCTTGTGAACACACTCAAGGAAAACGGTCAATGGGACAACACCATCCTCATATTCACGTCCGACAACGGCTGTGCCCCGGCGATAGACATCTCGATTCTTGAAAGACAGGGACATTATCCAAGCTATATCTACCGTGGTTACAAGACTGACATTTATGAAGGTGGTCACAGACTTCCGCTCGTCATAACTTATGGAGACAGATATAAAGGAACAAGGGACAATTCACTCATCTGCCTTAGCGACTTTTTCGCAACATTCGCAGAAATGACTGGTTATAAGATCAAGGACAACGAGGCAGAAGACAGCTTCAGTTTCTGGAAAATCCTTTCAGGAGAGGGACGAGGCACAAGACGAGACCTCGTAACGCTTTCAGGCAAAGGGGCTTTCGCCCTCAGGGAACAGGATAGCAAATTGATTTTCTATGCCGGTTCTGGAGGACAATCCTATCCGACAGCACAGGAACTTGACGGACTTCCTCAGATGCAATTGTATGATATGGCATCTGATCCATCAGAAAAAGAAAATCTTATCTTTGAAAAGCAATACAAAAAGACCGTCAAGAGGCTGACAAAGAAAATGAGGGAGTATCTTGACAATGGCCGAAGCACTCCGGGAAAGCCCCAGAAAAACGAAGGAAAACAGGAATGGGAATTTACTAAATTGTTTTAATTATGTCCAGATTAAGCAAATTGACATTAGGAGGAATGGCTCTTGCCGCACCGATTGCAGCCAATGCCCAAGAGCATCCGAATATAGTTTATATAATGACAGACCAGCAGAGTTATTATATGATTTCCGCTCTGTCGCAACAATTAAAAAATGGAGACCCTTATGCGTCGAATCCTTATGTTTCCACGCCCAACCTCGACAGGCTTGTAAGATCGGGATATAGTTTTGCGGATTGTTATTCAGCCCATCCGGTATCAGGTCCTTCCAGATTCGCACTATTGACCGCATCTTCGCCCAATCATTACGGTATGACAGGCAACTTCACACCCGGAGGCGAAAGAGGACAGCAAATGAAGCAGGACATCTCTGAAAGAGCAATGGGTACTCTTTTCAGGAATGCAGGGTACCAGACATTTTATGCAGGAAAAGTCCATCTGCCTTGGGCCAACGGGAATTCAGGAAAAGGCTCAATATATGAAGCCCCTTACTACTATGGATTTGACAAGTACCTCACTGATGATGACCGCGAGGAGCTTGCAGAAGTCGGTTCGCGCTTCTTCTCAGAATACAAGGGAAGCGATCCTTTCCTTCTTTTCATCTCTTTTATGAATCCGCACGACATCTGTATGACCCAGGTTCTGTTCAATAACAAACAACTCTCTGATTTCAAAACCGATGAGATCGACAGACGTGCAAGAGTCAATCAGATTAACTGGAGAACAACTTTCCGTGAAATGGATCCGAAATTGTTCGACAGCGACACTCTCGCCGCCCTTCCGGCCAACCTCGCCCCGACCGATGTTTTCCCTTATTATAAGCCCAAACGTCAATTCGAAATGGACGAGCACAATATGAGAGTCCACATCTGGTTCTATTACAAACTGATGGAGCAGGTGGATCAGCAGATTGGAAGCATCCTTGATGCTTTGGATAAGAGTCCTTATAAGGACAATACCATCATCGTATTCACTTCAGACCACGGAGAAATGGCTTGCTCGCACGAGCTCACAGGAAAGAACTACCCTTATCAGGAATGCCAGAAAGTTCCATTGATTTTCGCAGGCAAGAATATTCCTCAGGGCTATGTTGACACGAGCAATACTGTATGCAACGGATGGGATATGCTCCCGACTATGTTGGATCTTGCCGGGATTGACATACCAAAAGAGTTCAATGGAATTTCTCTCAAAAATACGATTCTTGATGGCAAAAAGGTTAACAGAAAATATTTGTATTTCGAAACTGTAAATTCATACGGTGTCATTGACAGCGGACATTACAAATTCATCCGTTTCGGCGGTATCACCCCATCCGAAGGCACTGACAATGAAGTTCTTTTCGACTTAGAGAAAGACCCGGGTGAGCTCCACAATATGATAGCAGATCCGGCATACAAAGGAAAAGTCAAAGAGCTGCGTAAGGCCCTTGACAAGAAGATGGAGGAATTCGACACATCAGATGAAGTATTCAAGAAGAACAAATAAATAGCTGATATGAAAGAAAAAATCATTACTATACCGGCGATTGCTATGACGGTGCTGCCGGCGGTTACAGCTTGCGCACAGAAGCAGGAGGAACCGGAAAGATACAACATAATTCACATAATGACGGACGACCATTCCTACCAGACCATAAGCGCATACGGGGGACCGGTCTCAGCCCTTGCACCGACACCGAACCTCGACAGGCTCGCTGCACAGGGAATGCTCTTCACAAGAGCATACGTGGAAAACTCCATTTCATCTCCGAGCCGTGCGACTCTTCTGACCGGAAAATACAGCCATATGCACGGGCAGATCAAACTCGGCAGGAAGCCGGAGTTCAATTCAGACCAGATGACCTTCCCTAAATTGCTCCAGGAGGCTGGCTATCAGACGGCATTGTTCGGCAAATGGCATTTGTGGAGTCGTCCTCAGGGTTTTGACAACTTCAAGATTCTAAATGGACAAGGAACCTATTACAATCCGGAGTTCAGCACCGAAACGAATGCCGATTTCGTGCGAGAAGAGGGATATGTCGCCAACATCATCACCAACGATGCGATCAATTGGTTGGAAAACCGTGACAAGAGCAGGCCTTTCTGCCTTATGGTCCACCACAAATCAGTGCATCGCAACTGGTTCCCGGAATTAAAATACGCCACACTCTATGAGGATGTAACATTTCCTGAACCAGCTACTTTCAACGACGACTACAGCACCAGATGCGATGCGGCGAGACTGCAGGAAATGTCTATCGAGAACGATATGAAGATGATAGACGATATGAAGGTGTTCGAATTGCTGAAGAACAAGCAGGCGAAGAACAATTTCAACGATGAATTCCTCCGTATGTCCCCTGAGCAGCAGAAAGAGTTTATGGACATTTACGGTCCGCTCAATGAGGAGATGCTGGCAAAGAATATGGACAGCAAAGAATTGGCTCATTGGAAATATCAACGCTACATCAAGGATTATGTCCGCTGTGTGAAATCACTTGACGATGAGGTTGGAAGACTTCTTGACTATCTTGAGGCGAACAATTTGATGAAAAATACCATCATTGTTTATACTTCGGATCAGGGATTCTATATGGGAGAGCACAATTGGTTCGACAAGAGGTTTATGTATGAAGAGTCATTCCGTACCCCTCTGATCATCTGCTGTCCAGACAAAATCAAACCTGGTACAGTTTGCGATGAACTCGTCCAGAACATAGACTATGCTCCGACCTATCTGGCAATGGCTGGAGTTGATATTCCTGAAGAAATCTGCGGTGTTCCACTTACTCCTCTCTTTGAGAACGGCAAGGCTCCGAAAGATTGGAGGGATGAGTTGTATTACCACTATTACGACTACCCTTCCATCCACAATGTCAGAAGACACGATGGTATTATGACCCGCGACTATAAACTCATTCATTTCAAAGATGAGGGAGGCGGAAAGAAAGGTACTGACACCCCTATCGATGCTTGGGAACTGTATGACCTCAAGAACGATCCGACAGAAGTAAACAATATTTATGATGACCCTCGTTATTCAGACATCGTGACCGACCTTAAGAAAAGGTTGGAAAACAAGAGGAACGAATTGGGAGTTGATGAATCCAAATTCGACCTTGAAGCCTGGAAAAACAAACGCAAATAATTATTTGAAATGAAACTGAAATATCTAATAACTATAACCCTTCTATTCTGCACACTGGCGGCAAGTGCAGAAAAAAGAATCGCTCCCGATGACAGAAATGTCATCGTGGAGGGAGCGATTCATAAATCCTGCAAGGACGGCCAGATGACCATAAACAGATTCAGTGAAGAATTCTGGCAACGCGAAGGACTTAATAATTTCGCGCCAAAGAAAGCCGCTACCCAATCTGGTGTCCGGATTATTTTCAAGACAAACAGCCGCACGGTGAAACCATTGTTCAGCGCGCGCGAAGACGCTGATTTGAGACAGGTGACGAATTTCTACGGTGTATTCAAGAATGGTTCTTTCGTTGGAAACTTTGCCGGCAATGCTCTTGTTCTTGAATCGGACGGAAACACGACTGAATGGGAAATAGTACTGCCGATTTTCTATGGTGTGAATTTCGATGGACTTATAATAGATGACAACTCAAAGATGTTCAAGGTCAAAAGACCTGCAAGACCAGTCTATGTTGCATTAGGAGATTCAATTACCCACGGAGCTGGGCAAGAAAAATGCGGTTCCAATATGTCCTATGCTTTCACTGTGGCTTCAGAAAACGGATATGACCTTTACAATCTGGCTGTCGGCGGTTCTCAGATTTCTCCAGCAGTTGCAGGAGAACTCAAAGGGATTGATGTGGATATCATCACCATTCTCTGGGGATATAACGATTGGAATGCCCTCAAAGGCGATGTTGAATTGATTGCAGAAAGATATTCCGCATTGCTTGGAGAACTCAGACGTTACCAGCCTCACGCCCAAATATATTGCATTATGCCCACAACTTCTGCAAACGAAAGCGGAATGGAAGGCAAGAAAGCACCAGGCAGACCTCTTAGCGATGTCCGCGATGCAGAACGCAAGGTTGTCAATGACGCAATCGCGGCTGGAGACAAGAATCTCCATATCATTGAAGGAAACCAGATTTCTTATGTAGAAGATCTCAAAGGCGTAGTACATTTCAACAATGACGGAGCAGTCCGTTTTGGTAAAGCATTGGCAAAATTGATCAAATGACTCCATCTATAAGAAAAGAAACATTATTGCTTATGGGCGCATCCGCATTGGCGGGATGCGCCTCACAGGAATCCGATCTGAAAATCACCAGGATTCCTGATACTGAACCAAGAAACGTAGTTTTCATCCTGAGCGACGACCACAGATATGACTATATGGGATTCCTCGGAACCGTACCGTGGCTGCAGACACCGAATATGGACTTTATGGCGGCGAATGGCGCCTATATCAGGAATGCATTCGTCACCACATCGCTTTCATCCCCTTCAAGGGCTTCCATCCTCACAGGCCTGTTCTCCCACGAGCATACAGTAGTTGACAATGTGGCCCCGGTTCCTGAAGGATTGGTGTTTTTCCCACAATACCTTCAGCAAGCCGGATATACTACAGGGTTCTTCGGGAAATGGCACATGGGGGACACAGACGACAGTCCACAACCAGGTTTCGACCACTGGGAAAGTTTTGAAGGCCAGGGGACTTACTATAACGTGAAGATGAATGTCAACGGCAGACAAGTCACATATCCGGAAGACGCATATATCACAGACCTTCTGACAGACCATGCCATAGAATTCATTCAGGAGAACAAATCACGTCCTTTCTTCGCCTATATATCCCACAAGGCGGTCCACGACCCATTCGATTCATCGAAAGAATTTGAAAACGTCTATGCGGGGGAAACCGTTCCGAAACCTGCAAACTTCTACACCCCTTCATACGGTCTTCATTCCGTCCCATCCAAAGATGCAGATGGAGAACCGGAGAAAGGAGACGAATGGTATGGAGACGGCCGTCTGCCCGATTGGGTGAAAGAGCAGAGGGAAAGCTGGCACGGAGTTGATTACAGTTATTTCGGCCGCACCGATTGGGAGAGCGAAGCCAGACGATATTGCCAATGCTTGACAAGTATGGATTCTTCCATTGGACGAATTTTAGAGTGTCTCCGCGAAAACGGGCTTGACAAGAACACCCTCGTCATCTATATGGGAGACAACGGTTTCTGTTGGGGTGAGCACGGTCTTATCGATAAACGCACATTCTATGAGGCCTCCGTGCGCGTCCCTATGCTGGCCTATTGCCCTGACTTGATAGCTCCGGGGACGGTAGTGGAAGAAATGGTGCAGAACATAGACATCGCACCTACAGTAATGGAGGCTTGCGGTCTTGAAAAGGCGGAACAGATGCGCGGAAGTTCGATGCTTCCTCTTCTTGAAGGCAAAAAAGTCCCGGACTGGAGGCAGAGGATATATTACGAATACTATTGGGAATATGATTTTCCACAGACTCCTACAACTTTCGGCGTCCGTACAAACCGATACAAATATATAAGGTATCACGGAATATGGGATACCAACGAATTGTATGATCTTGTAAACGATCCTTATGAGACGAATAATCTCATAGCGGAGCCTGAGTATCAAAACCTTGTCAAACAATTGTCTGAAGACCTGTATGACTGGCTAGAAGACACTGGTGGAATGAATATTCCACTGAAGCGTACGGTGAAGCACCGCATCGGAGACCACCGAAACCTTGATATTTATTGATTCCTTACTCTGGTTTTGCACTTGCGAAACAGAATTTCGCAAAAACACATTCCTATTCCTTGAATTGACGTAAAATCCAAAGATTTTGTGTAAGTTTGCCATTGGTAAAAATGGCGAATATGGAACAGATACGACAGATACCTTATGGAGTGTCCGATTTTAGGTCGGTCAGGGAGCGTGGATTGTATTATGTGGACAAAACAATGTATATCGAGAACCTGGAAAATCAGTCCGATACTTTGATATTCATCCGTCCCCGCAGGTTCGGCAAGAGCTTGTTTATAAATATGATGCGCCTGTATTATGACAAGAATGCGGCAGATGATTTCGAGCGTCTGTTCGGTGACTTGTACATTGGACAGCATCCGACACATTTGCGCAACAGGTATCAGGTTCTATATCTTGATTTTTCACAGATTGGGGGTAGCATCAGCACTCTTGAAGAAAATTTCGGAGAATATTGTGCATTTACTCTGGATGATTTTATGCATCGCTACAAGGATGACTATCCAGAAGATATTGTCAAGACATTTTTTTCAGTCAAAACCTATTCCGGGAAACTGAAACTTATAGTTGATAATGCCAAAAGATTTCAAATTCCGCTCTATCTGATTATTGATGAATATGACAATTTCACGAATGTAGTCTTGAACGAACTCGGGGAAGAAGTCTATCACGCCATTACCCACGCTGACGGCTTCTATCGTGATCTTTTCAAGAAGTTCAAAGGTAATTTCGAGCGCATATTCCTGACAGGAGTAAGTCCGGTGACCCTCGACGATCTCA
>JBJEBO010000397.1:0-8294 GCA_051870155.1 Candidatus Cryptobacteroides sp. | reverse complement strand
GCTATATGTCTGACCTACAGGAACGGTATCCTGTACCGAGCACTCACAAGGGGTGACGGTACCTTTGGAGACGATGTGACCGCCAATGTGAAAAGAATTTCTTGCATTCCGAGGAAACTTTCTGTACCTGAAGGTTTTGTCCCTACTCCGGAACGCCCGGCTCCCTGGCCTGAAGAATTTGAAATCAGAGGAGAAATTTATATGCCTTGGGAGTCATTTGACAGGCTTAATGCAGAAAAGGCAGCTGAAGAGGAGCCTCCTTTCGCAAATCCTCGAAACGCTGCTTCCGGTTCGTTGAAACTACTTGACAGCAAAGAGGTTGCAAAACGAGGCTTGGAATGTACCCTATACCATTTCCTTTGTGAGGACATTCCTTTTGGCACCCACGATCAGGCATTGAAGAACGCCGAATCTTGGGGACTTCCGGTGTCGGATAAAAGAAGAATCTGTAAGAATGTATCTGAAATAGAAGACTTTATAAATTATTGGGACACGGAACGAAAGATGCTTCCTTTCGCCACGGACGGAATTGTAATCAAGGTCAACGAACTTGCGCTCCAGAAGCAATTGGGATATACCGCCAAGTTCCCTCGATGGGCTGTTGCATATAAATTCCAGGCTGAACAAGCGCTGACCAAACTTCTTTCCATTGATTACCAGGTCGGAAGGACAGGGGCTGTCACACCTGTTGCAAATCTGGAACCTGTCCAGCTTTCAGGCACCGTGGTCAAAAGGGCCACCCTCCACAATGAAGATCAGATGAGGCTTCTTGACATCCGAATTGGCGATTATGTCTATGTGGAAAAAGGCGGAGAAATCATTCCTAAAATTACTTCTGTAGAACTTGAAAAAAGGGATTCTGCATTGTCTGTTCCCGTTTTTCCAGACAAATGTCCAGATTGCGGCACTCCCCTTATCAAAGATGAGACGGAGGCCAAGTCATTCTGTCCCAACACATACGGATGTCCTACCCAGATTCAGGCAAGACTGCTTCATTTCCTTGGGAGAAAGGCGATGAATGTGCTTGCAGGTGAAGCCACTGTCGAGCAACTGTACAGGCTTGGTTTCGTCCGCACCCCGGCCGATTTCTATAGCCTTGTCCCTCAGCAGCTCATTCATCTTGAAGGATGGAAGGAACGTTCTGTGAAAAGATTTCTTGACAGTTTGAACGCATCGAAGGATGTGCCGTTTGAGAGAGTGCTTTTTGCATTGGGAATCAGATATGTGGGTGAGACCACTGCAAAATCAGTTGCACGGGCTTTCGGCAACATTGATGCTATGGCTAAGGCTACCAAGGAGGATTTCCTCGAAGTGGAAGATGTGGGGGAAGTGATAGCGGACAGTCTCGTGGATTTTTTTGCCAAGGAATCGAATATCAATGAGATACAACGTCTCAAAAATGCGGGACTCAAGTTCTCTGTGGAGACTGCGGACAATAAGGCTTCTGACCTTCTTGTTGGCAAGACTGTCGTGATAACAGGTAATTTCTCCATTTCAAGGGACAAAATGAAAGAACTCGTGGAAAGCCACGGTGGAAAGAATTCAGGCTCAGTTAGTTCCAAAACAGATTTCCTTCTTGCCGGGACGAAGCCGGGACCGGAAAAAATCAAGAAGGCGGAAAGCCTTGGAATCAGCATCATATCCGAAGAAGATTTTTATAGGATGACTTCATCTGAAGATTTGGCGGAACCAAGTAAAACTCAATGGACGGCAATGCCGGAAGAACCCACTCTGTTTTAGTCTAAGGATGACACTGGATGAACAACAAAATGAATAAATTGGGCCAATATATAGAACGTGCGAAGCAATTTATTTCGCAAGACATCTGGCAGGTGGAAGTCGAAGACTTCTCACGTGCCAAGGCCCGTTTCATCAAATACACCAAGGTGTTGATTATCACTATCAAGACCTTTTCTGCTGAAAGGATAGGATTTCAGGCAGTGGCTTTGAGTTTCTTCGGAACGATGGCATTCGTGCCATTTGTAGCCGTTATGTTCGGTGTCACAGGAGGCTTAGGCCTTGAAGAGAAGCTAAAGATGCTGATGTATGCCAATTTCAGCAACAATCCTGAAATAATCGATACCGTACTTGAATTTGCCGAGAACATTATAAACACGGCACAAAGCAGTGCGATGGGACTTGTCAGTGCCCTCTTGTTCGTCTGGCTCGTAATCTGGATGATGATGTCAGTGGAGAGGGTATTCAACAATGTCTGGCGTGTGAGGAAATCAAGAAATATTTTCAAACGCCTCTCCTTCTACATCCTCATCCTCTTCCTCTCTCCTTTTGTAATTATGCTGTTTTTCTCCGGTTCAATGATAGCTTCGAACATTATACCGGACGACTTTTTCAGCAATGATCTTTCGATAGTCAAAACCCTTCTGTCGTGGATACTGTTCTATATAATCGCCACCCTCACTTTCTCGGCGATGTATAAATTTATACCGAACTACAAAGTCCAATACAGCAATGCAATACGTTCTGCCGCACTTTCCGGATTTGTGTTCACCCTCCTGCAATACCTCTATATGGAGACGCAAATTTTCGTCACCAGACTCAATATGATATACGGAGCCGTTGCCGCGATTCCGCTTTTTATGTTCTGGATGAATTTCGGATGGTTCATCATACTTTTCGGTGCCGAACTGTCTTATGCCTACCAGAACGTGGACCAATACAACCTTGATGATTGACTATGAGTGTTTCTGAATTTACAACCAAGGATTATGAAGTCATTGCACGTGACTATGCGGACCTGAAGGAAGCCGCTAAAAAGAGATGTGCCAACCAGCAGGAACTGGAAATCGTGCAGAAAGCCTTCGACTTCGCAAACGAGGCCCACAAGGGTGTGAGACGACGTTCTGGCGAACCGTACATCCTCCATCCCATCGCTGTGGCAAAAATCGTAGTCAACAATATCGGTCTGGGCTACAAGTCCATAGCAGCGGCCCTTCTCCACGATGTGGTGGAAGACACCGATTATACCGTAGATGACATCCGTAACCTCTTCGGCGACAGGATTGCCCTGCTCGTGGACGGACTCACAAAGATTAAGACTGTCCTCGACAATGAGAACAAGTCCAAGCAAAAGAGCATTCAGGCAGAGAATTTCAAGCGCATCCTCCTTACTCTCAACGATGACGTCCGTGTTGTACTTATAAAGTTGGCGGACAGGCTCCACAACTGCCGCACCATCGAATATATGCCTGAAAATAAGAGAGATAAAATCTTAAGTGAGACAATGTTCATCTTTATCCCCCTTGCCCACAGGCTCGGTCTCTATGAAGTGAAATCAGAGATGGAGGATATATGGCTCCGCTATAAGGAACCGGAGGCCTTCAATGACATCACTGAGAAGATCAACCGCAACATCAATGACAAAGAAAAGGAAATCGATGATTTCATTGCGCCTATAAAAGAGGCTTTGAACAAGGCAGGTTTTGATTTTTACATCAAGAAAAGGGTCAAGACACCTTATTCCATCTGGCATAAGATGAACACCAAGAAGGTTACCTTCGACCAGGTTTATGACCTATATGCCGTGAGGATTATCTTCAATCCTAACTCCGAATCCAAAGAGACTGAAAGAGATCAGTGCTATCATATATTTTCTACTATTACAGGTATTTATAAATATAAACCGGACAGGGTGCGAGACTGGGTGAAGCATCCTAAGAACAATGGCTATGAGGCCCTGCACTGCACTCTTATGAGCCACACCGGAATATGGATCGAGGTGCAGATCAGGACTACGAGGATGAACGACATCGCTGAAAAGGGAATTGCTGCGCATTGGGCATACAAGAAAGACGGATGTGACACCGACAATGTCAGCGAGATGGACAAATGGATAACAAAGGTCAAGGAAATCCTGGTAAACCCTGATGTGAATGCTCTCGACCTTCTTGATATGATACACAACGATCTTACTACGACGGATATCCTTGTCTTCACTCCTAAAGGTGACCAAAAGAGCATTCAGAAAGGGGCAACGGCCCTGGACTTCGCCTATCTGATTCACTCCCAGATTGGAAACAAAGCGATTGCCGCAAAGGTAAATATGCGACTTGTCCCGCTTTCATACATTCTCAAGACCGGAGACCAGGTTGAAATCATCACGGCCGAAAATGGTAAACCCAAAAGGGAATGGCTCGACTTCCTCCAGACCAGGAAGGCACGAAATCTTGTGATGGACAGCCTCAAAGGAGAGCGTCAGGAAAGTGTCAAACTTGGCAAGAAGATTCTTTTGGAACAGCTTGCTGCATTGGGAAGTTCCCCTACTCCTGCTGTTCTCAAGACCTTGATGAATAAATATGAAATCTATGATGCCAAGGAAGACGAGTTGTATTTCAGAATAGGAATCGGACTTATAAAATTGAACGAACTTGATGAGATTCTGAAGAACATCAATAGCGATAAGTCCGGTATTCAATGGCTTTCGTGGCTCAAAAAGGACAAAAAAGAACAGGATAATCTCTCTCAGGGCAATGACCGGTATGTGATAGCGACCTGCTGTTGTCCAATTCCCGGAGACAGTGTCGTAGGCTTCCGTTCACCTGACGGAATCATCACAATCCACAAGAAAACCTGCTCCGTAGCCAACAACCTTGCGGCAAAGCACGGCGACCAGATTGTAATGCCCGAATGGGGTGTGACTGTGCAAGAATCGTTTTTGGTACGTCTTTCGCTCAAAGGTCTGGACCGAATCGGAATCATTAATGACATCACGAGATTCATCTCTTTAGTTATGAGCGTGAATATCAGAAGATTAAATATCGCTACAGATGGAGGTGTCTTTGATGGTGTCATCGATCTTTATGTCCACGACAAGAAGGATTTGGAAAAACTCATCAAGAAATTGGAAAAAATAGAAGGAATACAAAGTGTAATGAGAAGCGAAATCAGATGAATAGGATAAAAAAAATCATATCTTCCTGTTTCCCTGCAATTCCTGTAGGACTTGTATTGGGAAGCATAATATTTTCACATTCTTGTGCGAATACCACGACCGGTCCTTCAGGAGGACCTAAAGATACCATACCTCCGGTGCTTGTGAAAATCACGCCATCGCCCAATTCAGTTTTCGTTCCCGTATCGAAAACCAAGGTGGAATTTACATTCAATGAATATGTTGTTGTGAAGAGTTCGAACGACATATTTCTCTCCCCTCCTTTGGAAAAGGCTCCGAAAAACAAGATCAAAGGTAAATCAGTAGTTGTGTATTTCGAGAGCGATCTTGACTCAAACAAGACATATACCATTGACCTGACCGGAGCCATAGCCGACAATAACGAGGGAAATATGTTCCCGGGCTATACGCTCACCTTCTCTACGGGCAGCAAGATTGATTCTATGCTGATTACCGGAATCGTCCAGGATTGCAACACCCTTATGCCTGTAAAAGGCGCAAAGGTTATGCTCTACAAGGATCAGTCGGATTCGGCGGTGTTCCTTCAACGACCTGACGCCGCGGTGAAGACGGACGACTGGGGCTTCTTCTGCTTGAGGAATATCCCGGACACTGTATATCGCCTCTATGCGGTGATGGATGAGAACAACAATAACAAATATGATCCTGAGACAGAGCGTATTGCTTTCTGGGACAGCCTCGTAAGACCTGTAACAAAAGTTTCGGACAGCATACCGGAACTCTTGAAATATGATATGAAAGACACGTTGGCTTGCCTTGCGAGGAAAACAGAATATGAACTCAACCTCTTCCGCGAGACTCCTTCCAAACAAATGATAGTCAACAAAGAACGCCTGGGAGAAAGGACGGCTTACATCACCTTTATGGCACCTTATGCCACTATGGATTCAATCTGGATTCGTGGTGTGCCACACGAAAAACTCATCACCCAGTTTAACATCAAGCGGGACAGTTTGGAAATTTGGGTTAACGATCCCAAGACACAGCCAGATACCCTGTTCCTCTATGTGGACTATCTCAAGACTGACACCCTCGGTGTTTTGACTCCGTTTGTGGAGGAAATCAAACTCACCAAGCCAAAGGCCAAAGGAGCCGCGGCAAAGACTTCCCGAAAAGATATCAAGCACGAGGATACTACGGCTGTTTTCACTCTCACTGCAGACGGCGAGACCATTGAGCAATATGGTTTTCAGATGGAATTCAAATATCCTGTAGTGCAGGGACAGTTCGACTCTCTCCAGTTCAGATATCTCAATCCTAAGCAGCAGGAGACAAAGGGTACATACAAAATTTCCCAGGACAGCCTCAATTTGAGAAAATATGTGATACGCCCGGATGTGAAAATGCTTCCAGGCTATGAATATTTCCTGAAAGTGCCTCACAGAAAGTTCTCCGACATCAACGGCTATTGGAACGACAGCACAGAGGTGAAGGTTTCACTTCCTAACGACGAGAGCCTCAGTCTCCTTGATATAAAACTGGAGAATGTACATAACAAATATATAATCGACTTGCTCAACGAAAAGAGAGACAAGGTGATGCGCAGTTATATAATTGACAAGGACTGCACTCTGAGCTTCCCTTATCTGAAAGCCGGTAAATATTCAATAAGGCTGATAGAGGATGTGAACAGAAACGGTATCGTTGATACGGGTAACTTATTGGAACACAGACAACCGGAAATGGTTAAATTCTATAAGTTGGCTGACGGTAACTCAATGATAGATATACCGGAGAAGGCGGAACTTGAGCAGGTTATTGACATTTCAGAATTGTTTGCAAGATGAAGACAGCTATAAGATTGACAACGGCAATCATCCTGATTATGGCAATTTGCCTGAATGCTGATGCAAGAGAAAAGAAAAAACGAAGCCGGGAGACTGCCGACACTTTGACTGCATTTTTGGATTCCGCCAGCCTTGCGGCGGCGTTGGACAGTGTGGACCTAAAGAAGACCACAATGATAAACGATTATTCTATGATAGGCGTTCATTATGGTGTGTCTATGAACAGGATTTCTTTCAATCCCAAGATGAAACAGGTCTATATGTACACTCCGTATAATTTCGGAATCACCTACACGAGATACGGCAAAATGTTCAATTATATGCCGTATTTCGGCATCCAAGTGGGCGCCTATTATCTCCAGGAGGGTTATCAATTGGACGAAGACTATGCCATAGAAAATGCTCAGAAGGCGGTATTCGAGATAATCGAGGTCCCGGTCCTTGCTCATATCCATTATGACTTCTGGAAAATGAAGCTGATGGTAAATGCCGGATTCTATGGAGCATACAGGATGTCCATCGAAAGAATGGGAGACTATGTAAGTCCGGATATGGTGCACAAATTTACAGATACGGACTACAGATTTGACTATGGAATCAAGGCAGGAGGCGGTTTTGGATTGGTCTTCGACCCTGTGGAGATACATTTTATGGTAATGTACAAATGGGGTATGGGCTCTCTCTACAAGGCAGACTACAGGAGCGAATACTATTACCGTTTCGCTTACGCCAACAATCTTCTCTTTTCGGTCGGAGTACATTTCCAACTGACCAAGAGGACAGGAAAGACAACACATTATTTGAAAAAAGAGGCTAAACGCCTTGTAATGGAAGAATTCAACTCGGAACAGACACTATGATCACTTCAGAAGTAAAAGCAGGAAAAGTCATAATCGGTGGGAATGCCCCGATAGTAGTCCAGACAATGTGCAACACCCATACATCTGATGTACAGGCAAGCATTGCTCAATGCCGTGCTCTTGCGGCTGCAGGGGCAGAAATGATTAGGCTTACGGTGCCTGGAATGGCGGAGGTTGAATCCTTCAGGCAGATTAGGGATGCCCTGAGGGCAGAAGGAATCGATGTACCCCTTGTTGCTGATGTGCATTTCTCCTCTGATATTGCCATAGCTGTAGCCGAAGTTGCAGAAAAGGTAAGAATCAACCCGGGAAATTTCCACAAGGACCATTCAAAGGCAGCAAGTCAATTGGCAAAACTCACAGAAGTTTGCAAGAGATGCGGCACAGCACTCAGGATAGGACTCAATCACGGTTCCCTCGGAGAGAGAATCACCAATCTCTACGGCAACACTCCCCTTGCTATGAAGGAAGCTGCAATGGAGTGGATTAAAATGTGCATTGATAATGGATTTAACAATGTTGTTATTTCGCTAAAGGCAAGTAACACTCTTGTTATGGTGGAAGCGTACAGGCTTTTGGCTGCAGAAATGAAGGAAAAAGATATCTGCTTCCCGATTCATCTCGGTGTAACGGAAGCTGGCAACGGTGATTCCGGCAGGATGAAGTCCGCAGTGGGAATATCGACATTACTTTCCGAAGGAATCGGAGATACAATCA
>JBJEBO010000396.1:0-1778 GCA_051870155.1 Candidatus Cryptobacteroides sp. | reverse complement strand
CTTCCTTCCGCCTCGTCGAGATGGTACCATCTTGCAACAATGTGCATCTTGGCAATAAAGCCGAGGATTACGTCCAGGTCAAAATAATGGAATGCCGTGAGTGCATCCGTCTTTTCCCACATCAGGTCGTCGAGAGCGCGTTCCCTTGAGAGGATATCTCCGGCACCGAGGGCGACCTCTACCTTGGAAGCCTCTTCAAACTCAGGCTCTTCTGAATCCTGCTCGCCGGACAATCTTATCACATCCTTTTCTGCAGGTCTTCCGAGTTCCCTGTTGAGGTATCTCACCTTGGCATTTCTGAGATTCAGGTCGAATTTGAAATACTCCCTGATGAACCTTTCCTCGTGAGAAAGCGCCTCAAGATAGAAATCTCTGTTGAGAGAATCCCCATCAAGACCGTCCTGAAGGAATTGCACAGTCTTCCTGTCCTTTTCAGAACATAGATTGAGAATCTCTCCGAGAATCTCTTCCGGAGTCTTGTCTGCGAATTTCCACCCTGCCGCTATATCTGGCAGGCTCGCCACTATATATACATAATTGTTCATAACCTGCCGGATTAGCCGAAGAGGATTTTCTTCGTTGCAGGCCTGAGATATTCAGACAAAAGGGACTTGAATGTCTCGTCTGTGAAACTTATGAAATAACCTCCATTCTTAGGACCGATTGTGAAGCCGCCTGCTATTTTCTTTGAAAATTCAGCCTTCACTTCGCTGCCGAGAGCAGCTTTGAGCTCCTTCTGGATGAAAGGTTCCAGTCCTTTCTTGAGTGATTCGGGCAGAACTACTTCGAGGTCAACTGCTTCCTGTGCGTTGAAATTCTTTGCCACAGCAAGGATCACCTCCTTTACAAAATCTTCAGATGTCAAGGCGTTCTTGACTGCATCTGACGAAATTTTCGTGATGACGAGATTTTCGATGTCCTGTCTTGTGGCTTCAATGCTCTGATTGGCGGCCATACGCACGTCGTTGCTTGTCTTCATCTTCAATTCTGCCGCTTCCTTTTCCGCAGCTTTCAAGATGGCTGCTGCCTCTTCTTTTGCTTTGGAAATGATTTCCTCTGCCTGGGCATTGGCTTTGGCGACAATCTGCTCGCCTTCCTGTTTTCCTTTCGACAATCCTTCTGAATAAAGTTTGTCGGTCAATTCCTGCAATTTGTTCTGCATAATTTTTATATGTTTGTGTTTTTGTTTTTTCTGTTCTCAATCTTGCAAATTTAATAAAATAGTGCAAGCAAACAATCAAAAATGATGCAAATTGTCAGGCAATGTGAGAAAATGAACACAAAATAGCCTATTATGCCTTATTACTTGATTTTGTCAAATCGGCACTCCTGCTCCTGCTTACTATGAACACTCCGGCGAATACCATCACCGCCGCCAAAATCTTGGGTAAAGTGAGTTTGTCCATACCTATGCAGATGCTGATTGCAGTAGCGATGATAGGCTGCACATAACTGTACATACTGACAAGTGTCGGGCGCAGGCGCTTCTGTCCGAAAGGGATGAGGAAATAACTTATGAATGTTGCAAAGATTATGAGAAAGCCCAATTCCCATAGTTGTGCACCAGGAATCGATGACCAATCCAGGATGAAGATTTCCTTCACTGAGAACGGCAATGACATCACGGTGGAGAACAGGAAAATCCATTTCATAAATGTGATGACGGAATATTTGGAAATCAGGGGCTTGAATATTCCGAGGTAGAGCGCGAAACTAAGTCCGTTGAGGAACATAAGGAAAAGTCCGAAAGGTTTGTTTTCCGTGGCGCCGTCAGGATT
>JBJEBO010000395.1:0-1779 GCA_051870155.1 Candidatus Cryptobacteroides sp. | reverse complement strand
CCCAGAAAACTGGAACAGAAGATGCAGACTGTAGGCGAGCAAATCAAATTGGCCCGTTTGCGTCGAAACCTGAGTGTAGCACAAGTTGCCGAACGTGCGACCTGCTCTCCGCTTACGGTTTCCCGCATTGAGAAAGGAGCTCCGACTGTTGCCATCGGTATATACCTGCGTGTGCTGTATGCCCTTCAGCTCGATGATGACATCCTGCTGCTGGCGCAGAAGGACGAGATGGGAAGAGCGCTGCAGGATCTTGCTCTCAAACGCCGCGAACGTGCATCAAAAAAGGAATAAGCTATGCGTACATTATTCATATATGCAGACTTTGACTGGCTTGAAAAGCCCTTATTGGTTGGCGAATTGGGCTATGAATTACTTCGGGGTTCCGATTCCTATTCGTTCAAGTATGATAACTCCTGGCTTCGTCAGTATGGCAGTCTATTCCTAAGTGCAGATATCAATAATTATCCCGGGTGGCAATACACACAGCCGGATAGGGACATCTTTGGCTGTTTTAGCGATGCTTTGCCGGACCGTTGGGGAAGACTGCTGCTCACCAGACGTGAACAAATTCTTGCAATAGAGGAGCACCGGCCTGTGCGCAAGCTATCTTCTTTTGACTATCTTATAGGTATAGACGATTTCTCCCGAATGGGCGGTTTCCGTTTCAAGGCATCTCAAGAAGGAGAATTCATAAACTGCGAAAAGTCTCTCCGCATTCCTCCGCTAACTGATATACGTACACTGGTAGCCGCCAGTATGGAAATTGAGAAAAGCGAGGAATTGAACCGCTTGCCGGAAAAGAAATGGTTGCAGCAACTCGTTCACCCTGGAACTTCACTTGGCGGTGCCCGTCCGAAGGCAGCAGTCGTGAATGATGAGGGGAGACTATGTGTGGCCAAATTTCCTTCAAGAAATGATGATTATGATGTCGGTCTCTGGGAGCATCATAGCCATCTCTTGGCAAAGGAAGCCGGTGTGATTGCAGCCGAGACGAGTGTTGTTGATACAGGAGGGAAAAACCACATCTTGATTTCTAAGCGTTTCGACAGGACTGCCGACGGACGAAGAAAGCACTTTGCATCTGCAATGACCCTGCTTGGCTTGACTGATGGTTGCGATGCCAAGACCGGCAACGGCTACCTGGACATCGTGGACTTCATCCTGCAGAACTGTTGTGATGTGGAGGAGAATTTGCGTCAACTCTATCGACGCGTAGCGTTCAATATCGCCATAGGCAATAGTGATGACCATTTCCGCAATCACGGTTTCCTGCTTACTCCGAAAGGCTGGACACTCTCACCTGCTTATGATTTAAATCCGACTCTGAATGAATATCAGGCTTTGCTTATCAATTCCACTACCAATCAGGCAGATTTGAATACTCTGCTCGATTCATCCGAAGGATATATGATTGGCAGGAATGATGCAGAGGCAATCATCGATGAAGTAAAGTCAGCTGTGAGGCAATGGAAGTCAGTTGCCAATCGACTAGGAATATCCAAGAGGGAAATGGATCTGTTTGAGCAGGTCTATCGCCGTGTCCGGTAAATAAGAGTGCTCGGGGAGGTCCAGAAGGACTAACTCAGGAATCCACGGAAAACACCTACGACTGGCGAGTCTGGTACAATACTGAGCATTGTCTATTGGAAAAGGTAGAAATTATCCGGAAAACCATGTTGGAAAAAAGGATGCAATAGCTTATTTTTGCGTTGTAAAAAAGGAAAAACGATGATTACACGCAAACTCGATGCGTTCCTGGACGAGTTCTATAGGACGCAG
>JBJEBO010000394.1:0-1784 GCA_051870155.1 Candidatus Cryptobacteroides sp. | reverse complement strand
ATAACATCAGTGATAGGCACTATTTCCAATAAGGCAGGAGCGACACCTGGACAAGAGGATGCAAAGCGATTGTAATTATCCACAATAGCCTGTGCCTTGGTCATATCCCTATTTACAAGGATGGTGCGGAATCCCATAAGTGAAGATGCGGCAGCGGCTGCTTTACCTGCACCTCCACAGCCAATCACGGCAACTGAAATACTTTCCTGCGAGGCATCCGATACCTGCCCCATTGAGGGAACAACTTCTGCAAGCCATTTGCGCACACCGAGATAATCCGAATTGAAAGCCTTTGTACCCTCAGACGTCTTTACAATGAGGTTCGATGCTCCGATGAGACGACATTCATCAGATAAAATGTCAGCCTTTGCCCAAGCCTTTTCCTTGAAAGGAGTCGTCACATTTATGCCGTCATAAGACTTGATGAATTCATTCCACGACGCATCAAAATCCTCACCTTCAATGAGTTCATATATAAATTCCCCACCATAGCCCGCATTGAATAGAAGCGGACTTAAGGAATGGGCAATCGGATGTCCTATCAGACCGAAGCGTTTGTTTTCCATAGGTTTGCTCATTTTGAATTTCTCTGGCGGACAGCCTCATAAAGGAGTATGGCTGCGGAAACAGACACATTAAGAGAGTCAAGACGACCGAGCATCGGAATCTTGATATGGGCATCGGCGGCCTTACGCCAGATGTCCGTAAGCCCTGTAGATTCAGTTCCCATAACAATGGCAACAGATCCGCGCATATCGGTGTCATAATACCATTCCGAATCCTGAAGTTGGGCGGTAAGGATTTTTATATCATTATTCTTGAGCCACTTAATAACATCCTCAGACGATGCCGCCACTACAGGAACTGTAAAAATGGCACCTATGCTGGAGCGTATTAGATTTGGATTGTATAAATCCGTGAGAGGGTCACATACAATCACCGCATCTATTCCTGCGGCATCGGCACTCCTGAGCACAGCTCCGAGATTACCCGGTTTTTCGACAGACTCAAGTACGGCAATCACGGGATTCTCCCTAAGATTCAAATCCGCAAGATGAAGTTCCTTGCTACGAATCAACGCAATAAGTCCTTCCGTACTACCCCTGTATGCCGCCTTTTCATAAAGCCTTTCCGGAATCTCCACGAAAAGACAGTCACATACGGATGCAACAGCGCGATAATCTTCCTCAGTAATGATTTCAGGGCACACGAATACCGTTTGTGGCACATATCCGGCTTCAAGGCAGTGGATCAATTCTCTTCTGCCCTCCACAACAAAAAGACCCTTCTCGCGTCTGAGCCGGGATTTTTCCTGCAATGCGAGAAGGTCTTTGAATTTCGGATTCTGTGCCGAAGTTATGATTTCGGTCCTTGTTTCTTTCATCAGAATGTCAGAATTAAGTTTCGCATTTGCGAAACTAATTATTCTTCGGTCTCATCTGAGGGAAGAAGAGGACATCCTGGATGGTAGGAGAATTAGTCATAAACATTGTCAGACGGTCAATTCCCATACCCATTCCGGATGTAGGAGGCATTCCGTATTCAAGAGCACGAACAAAGTCCATATCAATGAACATTGCCTCGTCATCTCCCTTGTCCTTCAGCCTCAACTGATCCTGGAACCGTTCATACTGGTCGATAGGGTCGTTGAGCTCGCTGTATGCGTTGGCAAGTTCCTTTCCGCATACGAAAAGTTCGAAACGCTCCGTAAGTTCCGGATTATTGCGATGACGCTTGGTAAGAGGTGACATCTCCACAGGATAGTCTGTAATGAATGTCGGCTG
>JBJEBO010000393.1:0-8352 GCA_051870155.1 Candidatus Cryptobacteroides sp. | reverse complement strand
TTAATTTTGTGGTCTCACACGGGGAGTCCGTGTGGATAGCGCAGAGAAACGGGCGGACCAAAGACGGTTTCGACAAGACGGAACCAGGACTTCTTAGAATGCTTCTTTTGGGAGGAAACAAGAAGCAGGCGCTTGAATACTTGAATATTACTCCAATTGCCGTCTCTTACCAATGGGAGCCTTGCGATATCCAGAAGGCTGTCGAATTGTATAAGACCAGGGACGGGGAGCCATATATCAAGGCGAAGGGTGAAGACCTAACAGCATAATTACTGGAATAATCTCTCCAAAAGGGAAGGTACATATCTCCATCTGCAAGAGCATAGATGTGTCCTCTTATTCCGAAAGTATTACCCGCTCAGAGATGTCCAGGTTTGTAAAAGACATTGACAGAAGTATTTATGAGGGTTATAAACTTTGGGATACCAATTATGCGGCATACGACTTATTGAATAATTGCGAAGATTTCAAGGACGAATATTCCACTGAACTCCGGGAGAGTTTCATCAGCAGGATGGAGGCTGCCATAGCAGGAAGCGGAGTCGAAGATACAGATGAATTGAGAAAAATATATTTGAAGATATATGCAGGTCCGGTGTATAACCGTCCTGTTGATAAAAGGTAAAAATATGAATTGGTTTACAATGGAACAGGTGAACGGCATCCTGTTCAATGGTGATAAGATCAACATTGATGAACTGCCTTTGGATGAAGTCGAAAAAAGTTATGAGTTTCTGAAGGAGTTTTCATCGGACAAGGTGATATATGGAATAAATACAGGCTTCGGTCCTATGGCTCAATGGAGGGTGGATGATGCCTACCTTACTGATTTGCAATATAATATCATCCGAAGCCATTCTACGGGAGCAGGGGAGCCTCTGCCTGATTTGTATGCAAAAGCTGCAATGGTGGCAAGATTGGGCACCGTCCTTCAGGCAAAATCAGGAATCCATACCGATGTAGTCAGACTTCTCGTTGAGTTCATCAACAGGGACATCATTCCTTTCATTCCACAGCACGGAAGTGTGGGCGCAAGCGGAGACCTTGTACAATTGGCCCACATCGCCCTTACTCTCATAGGGGAGGGCAAGGTTCATTATAAAGGTGAATGGCGCCCGACTGCAGAAGTGATGGCGGAATGCGGACTTTCTCCTTTGAAAATATATATCCGTGAAGGTCTTTCAATCACCAATGGAACATCAGTGATGACCGGAATCAGCGTAGTGAACCAGTATTTTGCAGAGAAACTCCTTGATTTGTCGGTAATTGCGGGGGTAATGATGAATGAAATAGCTGCTTCCCACGATGATTTGATGTCCGCTGAACTTAATGAATGCCGCAGGCATAGGGGGCAGATTGAAATCGCTCGCAGGATGAGAGAAGTTGCGGAAGGAAGTGGATGTCTCAGGAAAAGGGAGCACGACCTGTATGACAGTGGCCATAAGGACACAGTTGAATTCAAACATAAGGTCCAGGCCTATTATTCCCTCCGCTGCCTTCCACAGATTCTCGGACCAATTCTCGAAACCTTTGAGAACAGTGCGAGGATTTTGGAGGAAGAGCTCAATTGCGCATCTGACAATCCTATAGTCGATCCGGTATCCCGGAATATTTATCACGGTGGCAATTTCCACGGTGACTACATCTCACTTGAGGAGGATAAAGTGAAGATTGCTGTAGTTAGGCTTGCGATGACGGCTGAAAGACAATTGAATTATCTTTTCCACGACCGTATCAACAATATTCTCCCTCCATTCCTGAATCTCGGCACTCTCGGTCTGAATTACGGAATGCAGGCCTGCCAGTTCACCGCCACTTCCACCACGGCCGAGTGCCAGACTCTCGCTATGCCGAATTATGTCCACAGTATTCCAAACAACAATGACAATCAGGACATTGTAAGTATGGGAACAAATACCGCCCTTCTTACCAAACGTGTCATAGACAATGCCTTCCAGGTGTTTTCCATCCATTTTATAGCTTTGGCCCAGGCTGTTGACTGCCTTGAAATCAAAGATTCTCTGTCTCCAAGGACAAGGAAGATGTATGATGCTGTGAGAGAGCTTGTTGGCACAATTGTCGATGATACTCCGTTCTACGAAGATATTGCCAAGGTGGAGGAATTGTTGCGTAAGTAATAACTTGTACAAGTCTATTTTTGTTCATATATTTGCATCGCGAACGGTACGGCCCACATCGGGCTGTTTAATAGGGAATCCGGTCAGAATCCGGAGCAATACCCGTTGCTGTATGTCCATTGTCTTTTTCAAGAGGTCCTGCAATAATGTCACTGCGAAAGCGGGAAGGCGCAGGAGCCGGACGAGCCAGAAGACCTGCCGTCGCCATAGAAATTATTTCTGCGGGATTACGGTAAATAAATTTATATGAAACGTTTATCATTATTTTTGGTGACCGTTCTGATCGGTCTGTCCGGATGTATCAAGCCGGACAATTCTAACGACCCTACGGGTCCTGCCGGCAAGTCCGGCCTGTTCATCATCAATTCCGGTACCTGGAATTATGGAAATGCAACCCTTTCTTTCTACGATCCAGATGAGGGGACCGTTGAGGATGAAGTGTTCTGGCGCAACAACGACAGTAAATTGGGAGATGTCGCCCAGTCGATGACAATCCACGGAAACGACGGATGGATTGTTGTCAACAACTCCAAAGTTGTCTATTGCATTGGTTTGGATGACTTCAAACTCAAAGGTAAGGTGACCGGATTCACATCTCCACGTTACATCCATTTTGTCTCGGACAAAAAGGCTTATGTAACAGAACTTTACGACAACAGGATTGCTATTGTCGATCCGTCATCCTACTCTATCACCGGTTATGTGACCGTTGACGGGATGGATGCCGCCACAGGTTCTACCGAGCAGATTCTTGAATATGGCGACAAACTCCTTATCAATTGCTGGTCATATCAGAAATCTGTCATAAAGGTCGATCCTTCCACAGACAAGGTCGTCGCCCGTCTCGAGACAGGCATTCAGCCTTGCAGCATCGCCCTTGACGCCAACAACAAACTTTGGGTCCTCACCGACGGAGGTGGATGGGACGGCAACCCTATCGGCTATGAGGCTCCGACACTCAGCCGTGTAAATCCGGACACCTTCGAGACTGAATTGACCCTTTCATTCCCTCTTGGAAGTTTTCCTTCCCGTCTCCAGACGGATGCATCCGGAAAAAATCTCTATTTCCTGAATGGGGGAGTCTGCCGAATGTCGGTGTCTGCCACATCCCTCCCTGCTGAGCCAATCATCCCTGGATATTTTTATTCTATGACTGTAAGTCCGTTTGATTCTGATATTTATGTAGGCGATCCGATTGACTATGTCCAGAACGGAAAAGTTTACAGGTATGGTCAGGATGCCAAGGAAAAGGATTCTTTCAGCGTGGGTGTTTGTCCCGAAAACTATTGTTGGATGTAAAGATGTGGTACAGAAGGATTGTATTGACAGCGGTGACCTGCGCACTCTCCCTTTCCGTGGCGTTTGCGCAGGAAACCCTCGACCCTTCTTTCATCTCGGCTTCGAGACCGCTTCTGACTGTCGGTGAAAAAGAGACTGCCGTGGATTCTGCGGCTTTGAGGGAAAGTCCCGCCTTGTCGCTTTCCGATATCCTGTCCTACAATTCTTCCGCTTATGTCAAACAATATGGAAGATCCTCTTATTCAACTATTTCATTCAGAGGAACTTCCCCCTCTCATACCCAAGTCCTTTGGAACGGTATGAAAATAAATTCTCCTATGCTCGGGATGACAGATTTTTCTGTCATTCCGGCTTTTCTTGTAGATGCCGCGAGCCTTCTTCACGGTACATCCTCCCTCAAAGAGGCATCCGGCACTCTTGGCGGGGCTGTCGTATTGTCCTCCGCTCCTCCTGCCGACAAAGGCTGGTCTCTGAAATTCATCCAGGGTGCCGGCTCTTTCCTCACTTTCGACGATTACCTCGGATTCGGATGGACCGGAGAGCACTTCAGTGTCTCAACCCGCCTGTCCTGGGCATCCTCCGCCAACCGTTTCAAATATGTCAACCGGGACAAAATCGAACTGGTCTATGACGACGATATGAATGTCATAGACACCTATCATCCTGTTGAATACAATGAAAACGGATCCTGGCGCCAATGGCACATCCTTCAGGAATTCCGTTATACTCCTTCGCCGAATGACGCCCTTTCTCTTTCTGTATGGTATTCGGATGTATTTCGTAATGTCCCCAGACTATCGGTCGAATACGGGAACCCGGACGCACTTGTCAACACCCAGGCGGACAAAGCTTTGAGGGCAACTGCCTCCTGGAAACATCTTTATGGAACTGCGTACTCCGTCCTTTCCGCCTTTTATTCTTTCGGAAATTCCGCATACAAATATTCCACCGGCAGGCTGACAGGACTATGGTCCCATCTGATAGATTCTCGAAGTCTTACCCATACTGTCACGCTCAAGACAGAAAACCTCTGGCATCTTGGCGACAGAATCATCCTCGTTGCAGACTGTTCCGCCCAATATGTAAAAATAGATACCGAAGAGGCTATAAGAGGGACGGGGCATAATGCCGACAGGGCGGAAATTTCTGCTTATGTGTCGTTCAAATGGCAGCCTTTCAAGCATTTCGGCTTTTCGGCTTCACTAAGGGAGGAACTGATAGGGAGTGAACTTTCTTATCCGATGCCTGCTGTCAATGCGGACATCCTGTTGTGCGAGAAAATCAATCTCTATCTCAAGGCTTCAGGCTCAAAGAATTACCGCTATCCAACGCTGGAAGACAAATATTGTCTTCCTGGTGGCAATCCTGATTTGCGACCGGAATCTGGATGGTTCTATGATGCCGGTTATTCCCTTGCCCTCACACATATCCCGGGTTTTTACTTTTCTGCGGAAGGCGGTTGGTTCGATTCCTATATCGACGATTGGATTCTTTGGCTTCCATACGGAGCCAGAAAAGATATATATACTCCTGTCAATGTCTTGAAAGTCAGGGCATACGGACTAGAACAGACCTTGAAGGCGGATTGGCGTCCGGGACGGCGATGGAAATTGTCCGCAGATGGAAACTTTACTTGGTCTCCATCCATAAACCGTTCTGGTACAGGGGCATCCGGAGACGCTTCCATCGGCCGCCAACTTGTCTATATACCTCTTTTTTCCGCTTCCGCCACCATCACCGCACAATACAGGACGTGGAGCCTAAAGTATAAATGGTGCCATTATAGCAGACGTTACACAATGAGCAGCAATGAATTGACTGCATCCGGTTCCGTTCCTCCATATTTTATGAACGACATATTCCTCACAAAAGATTTTGTGACTCCCAAAATCGACATTTCATTGTCCCTTGCCGTAAACAACATTTTCAACGAAAGTTATGTAACCGTCCTTTCCCGTCCGATGCCGGGAACCAATTTCGAGTTTTTCTTATCCATAACCCCAAAATTCAGCAGACGATGAAACTGTATAAATGTTTGATAGTCATTCTCTTCGTTGTGCCTCTATTCCTTTCCTGTGCATCAGGGGACGGAGCTCCCGTTTTTGATAAGACGCTATATCGTCCTTCATACGCCGGAGGATTTTCGATTTTATGCTCTGATTCTCTTTCCAGCACAATCCTTCAGGTTCGCTCCGCTTGGCAGGGTGCCGATTCTTCAGCTTTCGACCTTTTCATATCGAGGGACGGGGAACTGCCTCCAGATGGATTCAGGGGTCAGGTCGTGAAATCGCCCGTACAGAAACTTGCCGTGATGTCCACATCGCATATCGCCTTTCTTGACTGCATCGGCCGCACCGATTGTATTGCCGCCGTGTCCGGATTGAATCTCGTCAATTCTCCTTCCATTGTCGGAAGACGTAACGAAATAGCTGAAATAGGTTATGATTCAAATGCCGATTATGAGGTCCTTGTCTCTTCCGGAGTCTCCCTTGTGCTTCTATATGGAGTCACTTCAGGCAGTCCGATGGAAGATAAACTGGCTGCTTTGGGCATTCCTTATATATATATAGGTGAATATGTCGAAACTTCCCCTCTCGGCAGGGCCGAATGGATGGTTGCTTTGGGGGAAATCCTGAATTGTCGTAACAATGCTATCGAAGCCTTCCTCGATGTTGCCGGGCGTTACAATGAACTTGCATCCCTCGTGATCAATGTGGCAGAACGTCCTGCCGTGATGCTAAACGCCCCGTATTGCGATGCCTGGTTCCTGCCGTCTTCAAAAAGCGTGACCGCCGCCTTCATCTCGGATGCCGGTGGTTCTTATCCTTTCAGTCCCGGGGATACCAACCGTTCAATCCCTGTTGATTTCGAGAAGGCTTTCATAAATGTTTGCAAGGCCGACTTCTGGCTTGACGCCACTGGATTCGATTCCGTGGCATCCATTCTTGCCTCTTCTCCCGAATTCAATGCGGCTTCTTGCGTACGTGAACGCAGGGTTTTCAATCCCGATGCCCGAGTGAATGATGCGGGAGGCAATGACTTTTGGGAATCCGGCGCGGCAAGACCGGATCTTGTGCTTTCTGATCTGATATGCATCCTGCATCCTGAAATACGTGAGGTACCATTATATTATTATAGGAGGTTGGAATGAGAAAGAGTCTGTTTTTTATTATATCAGTTCTTCTGATTGCCATATTGTTCTTCTTCGATATTTCTGTCGGCTCGTCCGGTCTTGGCCTCAGGGAGGTAGCAAGGGTGATTTTCGGCGGTGAAGCAAGTGAGGAAGAACGCGCCATCATATTGGAAATCAGGACTGTCAGAGCCCTGACCGCCCTGTTCGCAGGACTTGCTGTTGCAGTGTCAGGCCTCTTGATGCAGACCCTTTTCCGAAATCCTCTCGCAGGACCCCATCTTCTCGGAGTAAACTCAGGTGCATCCCTTGGTGCTGCAATATGGGTTCTCGGTGTGCCTCTTGGATCTGTCGGTGGCAGTGGCTTCTTTGTCAATGCCGGTCTTGCCGGTTCGGCGTGGATCGGAGCTTTTGTTGTGCTTGTAATAGTGTGGATGGTCAGCCGCAGGATGAATGATATAATGACTGTGCTCATTCTTGGAATGATGTTCAGCTGTGCAGTGGATTCAGTAGTCCAGCTGCTTCAATACCTGAGTGACGGAGCCTCCCTCAAATCCTATGTGCTCTGGACAATGGGTTCACTGGGCTCGATTTCATCGGAAAAACTTCCTTTCCTCATCCTGTCCGTGCTTACCGGGCTTCTCATCGCCCGTCTTTCGGTTAAGTCCCTGAATATGCTCCTGCTCGGAGAGGAATATGCGGTCTCGATGGGGATGTCCGTCAAGAGAGTTCGTATGGTAATATATATATCCATAGTTCTGCTTGCAGGAACCGTTATTGCTTTTTGCGGCCCGGTGGGTTTCATCGGATTGGCTTCTCCGCACATCGCAAGACTCTTCCTTTCTGATGGGGACCATTCCTCCCTTCTTCCTGCAACGGCACTTTGCGGAGCGGTCATCCTCCTTGTCTGTGACATCTTTTCACGCCGTTTTGGCCTGCCGGTCAATGTCTTGACTTCTTTATTCGGGGTACCTGTGGTTATTTTGATTGTACTTAAATTTCGTCGGAGTTAGTTTGTATGACAATAGATAGTATTATTTTGAAATATGGGCAGAATGTACTGCTTGAAAGTGCTTCTTTTAGTCTTTCTCCAGGGCATTTGGCAGCTTTGATAGGAAGAAACGGTTCAGGCAAAAGTACGCTTTTGAGGGCTATGGCCTGGCTTCGACCTCCATTCAGCGGTTCAGTTTGCTGCGACGGGAAGGATTTGGCGTCAATCACAGCTTCGGAAAGGTCAAGGCTTGTGGCGTTCGTGAATACGGAAAGGCATAGGGCGCCGGGACTGAATTGCCGTCAGGTCGTTTCTTTGGGACGCGCTCCTTATACAGGATGGTCGGGCAGGATGTCATATGTCGATCGTTCGGCAGTTGAGGCGGCTATAATGTCAGTGGGAATGGCTGATTTTGCCGACAGAAAGGTGGATACATTGTCTGATGGTGAATATCAGAGGGTTATGATTGCCCGAGCCATAGCACAGGATACCCTGGCTATTCTTTTGGATGAGCCGACAGCATTTCTGGACTATCCAAATAGAAGAAGTACGGCTGCACTTTTGCGTAGCCTTGCCAAAGAAAACAATAAAATCATACTGTATTCCACCCACGAGATAGATCTTGCAATGGAGTATTGTGACGATATTCTTATTATGATTCCGCCAGAAATCGTAGTGGGGAGAAAGGATGATAAAAAAGTGTTAGAAAGAGTTAAAAAGGAATTCTATTGATTTATAATGGGTTGTAGGTTTGTTGAATTCTATGTGAATCCAAAAGTGTCTAAAAATTCCTA
>JBJEBO010000392.1:0-8359 GCA_051870155.1 Candidatus Cryptobacteroides sp. | reverse complement strand
GACTTTTTTTCACGGCATTGGCGGTCCTCATCGGTACTCTGGCAGCAGCCCAGAACGTCACTGTGACCGGTACGGTAAAAGATGCGTCGGACGGTAGCCCGATACCTTTTGCATCAGTGCATCTCAAGGGCACTATGACCGGAGTCAGTTCAGACGCTGAAGGTCAGTACTCAATCAAAGTCCCTGCAGACGGTGTACTCGTTTATTCTACAGTCGGTTATAAGACCGTCGAGATCCAGGTCGCTTCAAGGGGTGTCATAAATGTGGCCCTCGAAGTTGATACCGAACACCTCAGCGAGACAATCGTCATCGCATTCGGTCAGACCACAAAGGAAGCATTCACGGGATCAGCAACCGTTGTCAAATCTTCCGATATCGCCAAGGTACAGAGCTCCAATGCAACACGCGCCCTCGAAGGAGTGGTTGCAGGTGTGCAGATGACAACTCCTTCCGGAGCACTTGGCTCATCACCATCAATCCGTATCCGTGGTATCAGTTCCATCTCTGCCGGTTCGGCTCCTCTTTATGTAGTTGACGGCGTGCCTTATTCAGGCGACATCAACAACATCAACTCTGCCGACATCGAGTCAATGACAGTCCTCAAGGATGCCGCTTCAAACGCACTTTACGGATCACGTGGAGCCAACGGTGTCATTATGATCACAACCAAGAGGGCAAAACGCGGTGAAGCAGTCGTAACCCTCGATGCAAGAGTCGGTGTCAATACCAAGGCTCTTCAGGATTATGAATATATCACTGATCCGGGACAGTACTACGAGGCTCATTATATGGCTTTGAAGAACTATTATATGCAAGCCCAGGGTCTATCTTCAGCCGAGGCCCACAACAAGGCTGCGGCAAATGTGGCCGGTCCTTCAAAGAATGGCGGTACAGGTTATAACGTATATGAAGTTCCTGAAGGAGAGTTCCTCATCGGTAGCAACGGAAGGCTTAATCCGGCTGCAACTCTCGGTAGGACAGTTGAATACAACGGTCAGAAATATCGTCTCCTTCCAGACAACTGGCTTGACAATGTCTATACTCCTTCCATTCGTCAGGAATACAACGCAAGCATCTCAGGTAGCACCGACAGAGCTTCATTCTATGCTTCACTCGGTATGCTCGACAACAAGGGTATCATCCCGGGATCAAGTATGCGCCGTTACACAGCCAAACTCCGTGCTGACTATCAGGCCAAATCCTGGCTCAAGGCTGGTGCAAGCGCATCTTATGCAAACTATATCTGGAAGAATGCAAACCCTTCAGAGTCTGCTGGTTCCACTGGCTCAATCTTTGGTATCGCGGTGGGTATGGCACCGATTTATCCTCTGTTCATAAGGGATGAGAACGGGGAAGTTATGGAAGATGTGAACGGTTTCACGATGTATGACTTCGGTAACGGAGCCAACGCCGGTATGAACCGTCCAAACGCTGCAAATGCCAACCCTCTCGCAACAAGCCTCCTCGATCGTTCGGAGAGCGAAGGAAACGCCCTTGATGCAACAGGTTACATTGAAATCAAGTTTCTGAAGGACTTCACTCTCACAGTAAACGGAGGTTTCGGACTCGACGAGACACGTTCAAGGTCAATGAGCAACCCATATTACGGGCAGTTCGTAACAAACGGCGGAAATATTTCCGTAGGACACGGAAGAACCACATTCTTCAACTTCCAGCAGTTGCTCAACTATCACAGAACTTTCGCAGAAAAGCACACTGTTGACGCCCTCATAGGACACGAATACTACAAATCACACTCATATTCTCTCTCTGCAGCCAAGACAAAACTTTTCTCTGTTGAGAATATGGAACTCAACGGTGCCGTTGTTGACGCCAAGAGCGCAGCATCTTCAAACAGCTGGTACAACAACGAAGGTTATTTTGCACGTGTACAGTATGACTATGCCAACAGGCTCTTCCTCAGCGCATCATATCGTCGTGATGCATCTTCACGCTTCCATCCGAAACATCGTTGGGGTAACTTCTGGTCTGTCGGCGCCGGCTGGCTTATCAACCACGAACCTTGGTTCAATGCTTCTTGGGTTGATATGCTCAAGATCAAGGCTTCCATCGGTTCACAGGGTAATGACAACATCAGCAACTACCTCTATACCGATACATATAGCGTAACTAATTCAAACGATGAAATCGGTATCACTTTCCAGACAAAAGGTAACGAGAACATTACTTGGGAGACCAATACCAACTTCAACGCAGGTGTGGACTTCGGCTTCTTCGGCGGTCGCCTCAACGGTACAGTTGAATACTTCTACCGCAAGACATCCGATATGCTCTTCTTCTTCACAGTGCCTGCATCTTTGGGATATTCAGGATATTATGACAATATCGGAGATATGAGGAACTCTGGTGTCGAATTCTCTATCGACGGCGCTGTCATAGCAAACAGAAACTTCACCTGGAACATCAATCTCAACGCCACACACTATACCAACAAGATTCTTTACCTCCCTGAAGAGAAGAAGACCGTTAATCTTGAAGGTTATGATGGATATGCTTCCGGCAACTACTTCTATGGCGAGGGACTTCCTCTCTATACATTCAAAATGCCTAAGAGTGCAGGCGTGGAAGCCACAACAGGAAAGGCAATGTGGTACAAGGACATCATTGAAGACGGAAAAGTCGTAGGTCAGGAAACCACAACCGAATACAGCGAGGCTACGGACTATATCTGCAAGGCTCCAACTCCTAAGCTCTATGGAGGATTCGGAACCAACTTCAGCTTCTACGGAGTTGACATCGCAGTTCAGTTCACTTATCAGATTGGAGGTCTCTCAATCGATTCAGGTTATCGCACAGCCCTCAATGCTCCTGGCGGAAGCCTCGGATACAATTTCCACAAGGATATCTACAAGAGCTGGACTCCTGATAACCCAAGTTCTGAATTCCCTCGTTTCCAGTATCTTGATGAGAATCAGAACGCACTTTCAGACAGGTTCCTCACAGATGCAAGCTACCTGAACTTCCAGAATGCCCAGATAGGATATACATTCCCATCAAAGCTCACTCAGAAGATTAAAATCAGCAAGATCCGCATCTATGCTTCAGCAGACAACATCTGGTATGTATCTGCAAGAAAGGGATTCGATCCACGTTACTCATTCTCAGGAACTACCAACTATGCTACCAACTCGACTGTGAGAACAATCTCCGGCGGTCTCAGCATTACATTCTAAACACTCCTAAATACAGAACAGATTATGAAAAACATACTTTTAAAATCATTCAGCGTCCTGACTGCCTGTGTATTTGCAGCAGGTTGTATTCAGGAGACTTTCCCGGAAGGATCAACCCAGACTGCGTCACAAGTTGCTCAGTCGGCATTCGCTCTTGATGGAATGCTCAAGGGTCTTCCGGCAAGTATGAACACTACAAATACGATGGGTTATTACAGCAATTACGGTACCCATACCGATTTCGGAATAGGTGCAATCCACCTTATGACCGAATTTATGCTCAATGACCTCGCCACTATGGGTGACAACCCTTTCTATAACAGGTTCTATGCAAACTGCTACAACCAGGCTCAGGGTTCAAGGTACATCTATTGTGCTTATTATTGGGACTGCTACTACACTTGGATCAAGATAGCAAACGACGTCATCTCTGTCGTTGATCCTGAGACAGCAAATTCAGAGCAGCTCAAATATCTGGGTCAGGCTTATGCCTACAGGGCATTCCTCTATCTGGATGCAGCAAGACTTTTCGAGGCGAAACCGGTAAGGGATGAATACGCAACCGCTCAGGGATACACCGTTCCTGATTCAGTTCTCGGACTCACCCTTCCTATCATCACCCCTGAAACTACTGAGGCTGACGCAAAGCACAATCCTCGTGCAAAAAGGGAGGATATGTACAAGTTCATCCTAGACGATCTTGATGCAGCAGAGAAATATCTTGAAGGAACTGCTTTCAGCTACACTGTTCCTACCCTTTATGCAGTCTATGGTCTCAAAGCAAGGGCTTATCTTGAGATGGGATATTGGAATGATGCAAACTCCGCAGAATATTTCGCACAGGCGGCAGCTTATGCAAGAAAAGTTATAGACGAGAGCGGAAGAAGTGTCCTCACCAAAGACCAGTGGCAGGATCCTACCAATGGTTTCAACAATGGTGCTGCCAACAATTCTTGGATCTGGGGTCAGGTTTCATCATCTGAGAACCTCGGAAACATCATCTGCTTCACAGCTCACATCTCATCAGAAGGAACTTGGGGATATGCACCTCTTTCACATATTGGTGCCGACAGGAAATTCTATGAGGCTATCCCTGACACCGACTGGCGCAAGGATTCTTGGCTCTCACCGGAGTTTATGGAAAATCCGGAGGCTCCTGAGTTCGCAGGTAAATATAAATTTGCAGGAAGTGCCGATGACAGGAACAATTTCATCTATGGCAACTCCAAACTCCAGATCCCTGCCGTTATGGCATATCAGAACATCAAGTTCCGTCCTGCACAGGGCGACTGTTCAGACTACAACGTCGGAAACATCACAGATATGTGCTTGATGCGTGTAGAAGAAATGTATTTCATCGAGGCTGAGGCTGTAGCACACAGCGACCTTGGAAAGGGTAAAGCTCTTCTTGAGACCTTCGTAAAGACTCGTAATCCTGAATATGCTTGCAATGCCAACAGCCTTGAGGTCTTCCTCATCGATGACCTCCTTTTCCAGAAGAGGATCGAGTTCTGGGGTGAAGGTATTCTCATCTACGATTTCAAACGTCTTGACGCAGGTATCACAAGAGGATATGCCGGAACCAACCACGCGAGTGTCTATCGTCTAAATTGTACCGGACGTTCTCCACAGTGGAATATCGTCATCACACGAGGCGAGTTCCAGAGCAACACGGCAATTGATGACAGCACCAACAACCCGGATCCATCAGATAAAGTTGAAATTTGGAAAGAATAATCTGAATTGTTATGAAAAGACATTTTTACAAAATAATGATGGCTGCAGCGGCTATGCTTCCTGTATTTGCTTCTTGTACTGAAGAGCCAGTACAGCCTGCCGAGCCTGAGAATGACAGCTACGGTGTCTATTTCGAGACACTCACCAGTGCACAGAAATCAGTTGAGTTTGACCCGGCAGATGAACCTGTGCTGACTTTCAAGGCATTCAGGACAAAAGAGGACGGAGCAATCACAGTTCCGATTTCTCTGAAAGCCACAGGCAATGATGCCGATGCTACTTCAGTATTCGTACCTTCAGCCCTTACTTTTGAAGACGGACAACTTGAAACTGAATTCTCAGTATCATTCCCTACTGCAGAACTTGGTGTTACCTATTCTTGCAACGTGTCTTGCAGTGATCCGGAATATGTGAAAATATATTCACAGAAGCCAACAGCTTTCTCATTCGAGGTCACAAGGGTTAAATGGAATCCTGTAGTTGGAGCCAACGGTGAAGAATTCGGTTCTTGGACTGACGACATCCTCAGTTCACTCTTCGGTCTTGCCGGCAAATTCAGCACAAATGACAAGATTGTCATCTATGAAAGGGAAGACAAGCCGGGCTATTACAGAATTCCTGACGTATATAACCCATATATGCTCGCCAAATTCTGGAAAAACCAATATCCTGAAGAGGAATTTGAAGAGAACTGCACTCCTGGTACATTCTCATACATTGATGCTACCAATCCGGATAAGGTATGGCTGCCTATACAGTCAACAGGTGCTGTCATCGGAAGCGACGGATATATCTCTTTTGCATCCCTTTGCTCAGAAAATGGCTTCTCCGGGAATAGCGTGTATGGTACAATGAAGAACGGTGTCATCCGTTTCCCTGCCAAATCAGTGCTCGTTGACTTCTCTGTATCAGGTGGATGGTATTATGCAAATACCAGCGAGAAACTCGTCATCGTCCTTCCTGGATGCAAGGACAACGACTATTCTCTTTCACTCCAGACTCTTTTGAGCGAAGAAGGACAGCTTCCTTTCAAGTTGACAGTCGGAGCTGATCTCGCAAAAGTTAACTACAAATTCTTCGAAGGCAAGATTTCCGCAGCTGACCTTCCTTTCTCCGCTCTTGACGTAGCAAGGGATGAAAATGCTGAATATGTGACTGAGACTTCTGTTCTTTATGCTACTTTGCCTAATACTGGAGTCTATACCCTCATTGCAACAGGTCTTGATGCAGAGGGAAATATGCAGGTTTACAAATCAGCTGAAGTAAGTTATGTCGCAGCAGGTGACGATGTTCCTGTAGTCCTTTCTTTCGGCATTGGTTCAGCAGCCAAGTATGCTCCTAAGGGATACAGCACTGACAATACCGTTGAGGTTTATGCTTATGGAAGTGACCTCGTTGATGTGAAACTTTATGTAGCTTCAATGGCTGACGTACTCAGCAATATTGATGCGTGCATCACGGCTCTGAAGAAACAACCTTCAGTAAGCAAGGAGGTGCTTGACCTCATCAATGGTGAAGGATATGCCGGTCCTGTGACAAAACTCCTTCCAGGTACGGAATATGTCCTTTTGGCTTATGCTTCAAATGGCTATCAGGATGAAATGTTTATGTCAGAGGAAAGCATCTTCACAACTGGAGACCCTCTCCCAATCTACCAGTCTTTCGACGATGTTGATGAGGATTTGCTTCCTGAAACCAAGGCAGGTTATTACGGAAGCTATAATCTCTATGCAATCTCTACAGACAACAAAACAGGACTCAGGGAGTATGTGACTACCATAACCATTTCTGACGGTGGAGTTGCAGGAGAAGGTGAAGAGGCTTTGGATCTCGTGAAAATAGAGAATTTCTGGGGCGAGGCCGCTGACTATCTTGAGATTGATGATACTATGTATATGGAGTATTATGGTGGAATCTTGTACTTGCTCAGCAATTACTTCGGTGCCACTGGAGGTAACTTGGCGGGATTATATGCGGCAAACCGTACCGGTTTCTCAGGCGGATACCTTGGAGCTTCCTCAAATTACTCTATGTATAGCGGATTCGTTCTTGATGGTTATTCTGCATTCTTCACCAACAGTGATACTTATGCATTCGACACCATCGGTCTCTTCCTGTTCGGCGATGAGGATTGTACTCAGTCCGCAGGTTATTTTGAAAAGTATCAGGACATCCTATTCGTAGATGCTACAAAGGACGACAATTTGAAGAGTCAATCAGCTGCTCCTGCATCATTCTCAGTCAATTCAGAGCCAACTCTCAAAGTGACTCCTAACGGATTGATGAAAGGTACGAGAGGCAACCTCAGCTCTGATATTTCTTTGTACGGAATAACTGACGGCGTTGTAGGCACTCCTTCTGTAAAGGCTTCTGCTGCAACAGTATCACCTTACACCGGAAAGGGATTTGACGAGGTACTCAGGGTGAAATTCTAATTTGTCATCTTGACAAAACAGTTTGTCATCTCGACTATATTTTTAATTTGTCATCTCGACTGAGCGCAGCGATCGACTTCGTGTAACTCGCTCTGTTCGAGATGACAATTGACATTTCATCAGAGCTCTGCTGACAATATTACTCCGAAACAATAAATTAATTATTTAGGCGGTGAAAAACAAATTTTTGACATTGACCTCAATTCTCCTCGCAACCACGGCCTGCCAGGAAAAGCTCGCTGAAGAGGAGATTATTCGGGACGCTTTTCAGATGCGTTCCCAGAAAATCATCAATGAGGCGCGTTATGCCTGTACCGATCAAATATCGGTATTTGTAGAAAAAGGTTCCGAACCGGACTTCTCTGCAATAAAGGGGGTGGTCTCATACGAAAAGGTTTTCCCTTCAACTCCGGGAAAGGAGGAAATGGAAGCAAAACACGGTCTTGACAGATGGTATCTTCTTCACCTAGACGGCAAGGAGAACATTGAAACCGCTGCTGAATCAATAGCTTGTCTGGATGATGTGGAGTGTGTGCAGTTCACTTATAATATTTCTGCTTCACACGATGGGACATCCTATCCATATACTGAAGTTTCCACCAAAGCCACATCCACTACCTGGTGCCCATACAACGATCCTATGGTTTCTGCCCAGTGGCATTATTTCAACACTGGCGACCTTTCCGTTTCTCCTACTGCGAAGGCTGGGGCTGATATCAATGTCAAAGATGCCTGGAGATTCTGTGCCGGCGATCCATCCATTATTGTTGCCGTTTTGGATGAGGGCGTGAAGTACGACCATCCGGACCTGATAGCCAATATTTGGACTAATGCAGATGAAATTCCTGGAAATGGTATTGACGATGATGGAAATGGTTATATAGATGACATCCACGGCTACAACTTCAAAGCTGATGGACCCATATCCTGGGGAAGGCCTCGTGACAGTGGTCACGGGACACACGTGGCAGGTACTATTGCAGCTGTAAATGA
>JBJEBO010000391.1:0-1796 GCA_051870155.1 Candidatus Cryptobacteroides sp. | reverse complement strand
CCACTTTAATGTTTGGCCCTCTTGCATACTAGATGGATTTAACATGTCGAATTATGCTGATTCCGATGGCTTCTCCAAGTTTTGGAGGGACCGCATTGCCAATGTATCTGGCAGCCTTTGTTATAGATATATGTTCTTCGTCTTCGAAAAAAACATAGGAATCCGGGAAAGTCTGAAAGCGAGCTGCTTCTCGAGGAGTGATTGCTCTGTTCTGAACAGGATGTCCAAATCGTCCATTGCCATATCCAGTACACTCCGTAGTCATTGTAGGAGATGGAACTTCCCATCGCATTCGCCCATATACGCTACCAAAACTGCGCCCTTCACTTTTCTTATGACAATTCAATATCAAATCATCTGGCCAATCTCTCCAACTTCCTCCATATGGCGTAGCTTCAATTCTACGAAGATTTAACGGAGTCAGGGCTATTGCACGATGAAGAGGATCCGTTTCACATCGCTCTCCCGATTTTATTGCTGGCAAATCCTTAATAGCATCAAAAACAGTAAGATAGTCTCCTTTATTAAACAACGGGGGGATGAGACTTATGTCCTTATTTTTCGCAGCTAGGAGCACCAGCCTTTTCCTTGTTTGAGGAACGCCATAGTTTGGACAATAAACGACATCCCACCAAATATGGTAATTCTCATCCTGTAAGGTCTGAAGAAAATCGGGGAAAACTGGTTTAAGTTTAAAATTTATGATTTGAGAAACATTCTCCATTGTAACGTAATCTGGAGAAACTTCTTTTATCAAACGACTAAACTCGTAAAGAAGATCATACTTGTTTGGGTCTTTGTCTTTCTTGTGTGAATATGAAGAGAACGGTTGACAAGGAGCACACCCGGCTAAAATCTTTGTCGCTTGATCAGAATAAAGAGCACGGATTTCTTCTCCTGAAACGGTTTTAATATTTTTGTGAAAAAAGGGAGCTTCTATGTTATGTTCGTAAGCGAACTTGCAGGTGGCATCCAAATCAAAACCACCCTTTATGATAAGTCCCTGCGATTTCAATCCATAACTCAAACCACCGATGCCGCAGAAAAGGTCCACAACTTCGGGCACAGGACTTATGCTATGTTTTTCTCTTCCCATATTTTACAATATTGCAAATGTAATAATTATTCTTAAGAAGAGAAAAGGTATTTCTCACAAATTGAATTAAGCGATCATTCGCCATCTATTAAAGTAGCATTTAACCTAAAATCTAATAAGCAGGACGATTTCAAGAATTTACTATTTATGGAAGCAATGTAAGAGGTTTGACAGCCATCAGAAGCCGACAGATACGGCCTGTCAAAACTGGCAGAGGTTCATAGGAATCACCAGCATTGGCAAAGCCGGCCCCGAAGAGTCTACAACTACTACCATTATAGGACAAACGATAGGGCAGATTAGGATCCGTGAGGCAGTATATGCCAGGTCTCCGATCCTGTCAAAGCCAACCTCACGGTTGCTGGTTATAGATAATCACAGTATTCCTTTGCGTTCAGATGCTATTTCAGTAATTTTGCTCATTGGTTATCGGATACATACCTTCAAACAATTATATGTAATGGACACAGAGAGATTAATTGACAAATATATGCCGGTGGACTATTCCGACCACATCAGCGGAAAGGCTGATCACAAAACAGATGTGGACACATTGCTCCATCTGATGTTTGAGGATTTTCCCGTGCCGGTCAAGTTCCTTCTCAAATTGAGAGATGCTCTTGTAAAACCATTCGGGCTGAAAGGAGGCACGTCATTTCGGGAACACATCATCGAAAGGAACGATAATGAAATCATCGTC